>NZ_JAAHHU010000190.1:0-10047 GCF_010672095.1 Moorena sp. SIO3I6
GCTGCTGTTGCGATCGCTTCTAACTCTGCCAACCTACTCCATACCACCTGCTGATCACTGCTATCACTATCTAATGCCCTAATCACAGTAATACACTGATTGGATATAGCAATTTCTGCTGCTACTTGCAATTCCTTGGGAACAGATAACCCATCTCTCTGGAAAGCCATCAAGGCTCTATAGTTATCCCGATAAACCTGGGTATAGAGCTGATCCAAACGGGTCAAGGTTTCCTTGCTCAACAGCTGCATAATCCGGTGTCGCTCTTCAGGAAACAGATGCTGCAAATTAAAATTTTGCTGCCCAAACAGCTGATTCATTACCAAAATTGTGTGGGCTGCACTGGCTTGCTCGAGGGCATTAAATAATCTTTCCAACCGCTGGCGGTAGGCTCGACATTCAGCAAGGGGTTGAATACAGCAGTGGAAGTCCCAACCACCTAGGTATAGCAAGGCAAACACAAAATCACCACTTTCCCTAGTTATCTCAGAAACCAATTGTAACTGTCCCACAGCTAGGGTTAATGCCCCGATTCGTTTTAGCTGGTAATATTGCTGATGGGCATAGTAACAGTAGATTTTGTCTTCTTGGGAATAGTTTTTAAATAGGGAACTAATGGCATAGTCTGCTACTACTTGCTTGCAGCTAACCTGGGCTGACACCACTAGTTGCCGATAAATCTGGTCACCAGTTTTAAAGCATTCCACATTACTGGGTGCTAGAGCAAGGCGTTGGATAAATTCTTCTTCCAGTTGGACTTTAGCAACATTAGCAGCTAACTCCATAGCACGGGCAGCATAGCGTAAAATCTGAACCCCTTCTAGACGGGAGATTTCCTCAAAAAACCAACCACAACTGGTATACATCAGCAGAGCATGACGCTGCATTTCCAGCAGTCGTAAGCCATCCACGTGTTCGGCGGTCGTCAGTGGGTGAGTACTATGACGCTCCAGAAAACTGTCCACATTGGCTGGGGAACGGTTCCGAATCACTTCGATATACTCATCCCGCGCTAGCCAAGGGTCATGGAAGAATTGGCTACCAGTCTCTTGATATACCTGAATCAATTGATCCCGTAACCAATCCAGGGCATTCCGCAGGGGACGACGCCACATTTGGTGCCACTTCCCGTCACCACCACAGCCACAATCATCTTGCCAACGGTCAACCCCATGGGAGCAACTCCAGGCTGTTACTGGCTTCAGTACCACTTCCCAGGTGGGTGGATTAAAGCTAAGGTAGTGGGCAAAGTTGGTTACTGTCCAGTGGCGCTGGGGAAACTCATGGGTAAAAGCGTAGGCAATACACTTCTCAGTGCCTGTTTTGTGATGGCCAAAGGTTTCCCCATCCGTTGCCACAGCAATCAACTGGGCGCTGCGATGATCCCCACGTACTGCTTGACCCAAACGCTTGGCGAAGTGTTCAGTACTGGTGAGTAAATCATTGAAGCCCATATCTCTGGAGATTGGGCCGTCATAGAAAAAGATATCAATAAATTTGCCATTTTTGAGGAAGCAACGGTAAGGGCGAGTAGGGTCAATCTGAGCACCTCCCACTTCCTGCCATGGAGAATTACTATTGTGTTCACTGGTGAGTTCATTGGGAATTGGGCGGCAACGTTGAGCTTGGGAAGGGGCTAGGATAATAAACCGAATATCTTCTGCTACCAATGCTTCCAAAGTGGGATAGTCTACTGCCGTTTCCGCCAGCCACATCCCTTCGGGTTCACGACCAAAGCGGGAACGGAAGTCGGCTTTTCCCCAACGGATTTGGGTGTATTTGTCCCGTTCATTAGCAAGGGGAAGGATGATGTGGTTGTAAACTTGAGCGATCGCATTTCCGTGACCATTTAAGCGTACGCAACTCTTCTTGTCCGCTTCCAGAATCCGCTGATACACTTCGAGATCGTAATCTTCCAGCCATGACATTAAGGTTGGACCAATATTGAAGCTCAAATAGTCATAGTTGTTGACAATATCTATCACTTCCCCTTGGTCATTTAATACCCTAGCAAAGGCATTGGGGCGGTAGCACTCATAGTAAATCCGTTCGTTCCAGTCATGAAACGGAGCAGCAGTAGGCTGACGCTCAATAGTATCTAGATCAGGGTTTTCCCGAGGCGGTTGGTAGAAATGACCGTGGATAGTAATATAGACACCTGTGGTGGTATCTAGGGAATCGTTGTTGAGCGTCGAGTAGTGTTTGATCTTGGCAGTGGACTTAGCAGTGGACTTTATTTCCTCAGCTTGTAACACTAGCAGTTCAGCTACTGAAGTCATGGGAATATGCATTCAAAAAACAGCAACACAGCTCACCCAACCCGATAACTTCATGTTTGGGACCCGGAGCGCGAATACCCTTGAGCAAACTTATACTGGTTTGGCAGTAACGAACAAAAGTAGCGGATAGTTGGGACAGCGGATAGTTGGGACAAACGTTAAATGCTTAACACAATGATTAATTCAACCGCAAGGTTTAATTCAAGTAACTCCAATCAGTTTATGCAAATTGCGGTAATCTTATCAATCTTCACCAGATCATAGCAAATTTCTATGGTTAAAAAATATATCCTAAGACTGATGCGCTTGAGGAATGGTTGAGTATCCAAAAGCAATATTGCAGCACAACAGTTACAGAGTAAGGTACTTGACTATCTAATTTGGCTATCTAAGTTCAGGACTTACGCACAGACACCATGGGTAGGGTGGGCAAGGTTTTGCCCACCCTACAGGTAGCTTGACTATCTAATTGGCCTATCTAAGTTGATTAGCTAACACCAGTCTAAATTTAATCTGTTCATGTTATGAAACAAACCGTCAAACCATCCCCCCACCTCCCTATCTCCCCATCAGTCTCAACCCAAAAATTAACTGCGTGACAGCTTAGGGGCGTGACAGCTTAGGGAGACGGGGGGATGGGAAGAGGGATTGACCAAGTCCCTTTCGATACTGCCCTAGTCCCCGAGAGTAACTAGAATAGTAATTCTTTTGAGGTAAAGAAACCTAAATGCTCACCAAAAACCAAATTTTGTCAATTTTGCTACTGTTTATTCCCATTTCAGTAGCCGCTGAATTTCTAGAGTGGAACTCGGCAGTTATCTTCATTACCTCTTGCTTAGCAATTATTCCTTTAGCAGCATGGATGGGAACAGCCACAGAAGAAATTGCTGTGGTGCTCGGTCCAAACCTAGGAGGGTTATTAAATGCCACCTTTGGCAACGCTACAGAATTAATCATTGCCCTAATTGCCCTGAATGCTGGGTTAGTAGAAGTGGTTAAAGCCACCATCACTGGCTCCATCATCGGTAACCTACTCCTAGTGATGGGATTTGCGATGCTGCTGGGTGGATTGCGTTACAAAGAACAGGAGTTTCAGCCCATTGTGGCGCGGGTGAATGCCTCTTCAATGAACCTAGCGGTGATTGCCATGTTGCTACCGACAGCAATGGATACCACATCCATTGGTATTCCTCAATCTACATTACAACAGCTTTCGGTGGCAGTTGCCCTGGTTTTAATTCTGGTTTATGGGCTAACTCTATTATTTTCCATGAAAACCCACACCTATCTGTTTGATGTGGGAATGGCAGAAATGGAGTCAGAAGAAACAGGGGAGGGTGAAATTGCCAGTTCCGAATCTCAACATCTGCCTAATATCTGGTTGTGGGTAGGAGTCTTGGTAGTGGTTACCCTGCTGGTGGCACTAGAGTCAGAACTTTTGGTGGATAGCTTGGAATCTGCCACATCACAGTTAGGACTAACAGCGCTGTTTACCGGAGTAATTTTACTGCCCGTAATTGGTAATGCAGCAGAACACGCCACTGCGGTAACTGTGGCGATGAAGAATAAGATGGATCTCTCAGTTTCCGTAGCCGTGGGGTCTAGTCTGCAAATTGCCCTATTTGTTGCCCCAGTGTTAGTGCTGGCTGGGTGGTTTATGGGTCAGCCCATGGATTTGGATTTTAATCCCTTTGAATTGGTAGCAGTAGCCGTAGCTGTTTTGATTACTAATTCGATTAGTTCTGATGGTAAGTCAAACTGGCTCGAAGGAGTGTTGCTATTAGCAGCTTATGTGGTATTAGGACTAGCGTTTTACTTCCATCCAGTGGTGGAGGGATTGGGATGAGTTAACGCCTAGTGTGTAGAGTTTGACGGTTGAAGGTGATGATGAACAAAGAATTTCAAGTCAATAAACTGTCAACATCCCTGTCATCCCAAAAAAATCTGGCTATATTAGAGCTAGAGGGGTAAAATGTCAATGATAAATCGATTTGATTGGTAAGACAAATTGATTGGTAAGAAAAATCATCATCTAATCCACCCCTTTAGCCTTTGCCCTTTGCCCTGTATCCACCCATCTAGCTTGAGATTAACCGAGCACGCTGATGGGATGGATGAGCCACTGAGGACATTAAGCCGAGATGCTGGAAGCCGAACAGATATTACATGAGCGCTATCAACTGAAGCAACAACTGGGACATAATGCTGGACGACAAACTTGGCTAGCTGAAGACATAAGAGTGTCACCTCCAGAATTGGTAGTTGTTAAACTGCTGGCATTTGGTGGTGACGTTAATTGGGACGATTTAAAACTCTTTGAGCGAGAAGCACAGGTGCTTAAACAGCTCAATCATCCCCGGATTCCCAAGTATCTTGATTATTTTAACATTGATGACCGAGTACTCTGGTTTTGCTTGGTACACAACTATATTCCTGGCTCCTCCCTCAAGGAAAAACTAAATCAAGGTAAACGATTTACAGAAGGGGAAGTGCGCCAAATAGCTGTGGATGTGCTGAAAATTCTTGAATTTCTCCATCAGCTGAATCCAGCCGTACTACACCGAGATATTAAGCCTAGCAATCTAATTTTAGGAGATGATGGGCAGATTTATGTCATCGATTTCGGGTCAGTACAGGATCGGGCTTCCCAAGAGGGCGCGACATTTACGGTAGTGGGAACCTATGGTTACGCGCCCATGGAACAGTTTGGTGGTAGGGCAGTACCAGCCTCGGATTTGTATGGCTTAGGAGCGACGTTGATTCATTTGCTCACCGGGACTGCACCTGCTGACTTGCCCCAGCGGAATTTGCGCATTTGCTTTAAAGACCAAGTCAACCTCAGTGCTAACCTGATTAGCTGGATTCAGAAGCTGACCGAACCGGCTCCAGAGCAACGCTTCAAAAGTGCGTCTGAAGCAATTCTAGCCCTAGAATTGGGCATGACACTAAATACTCGCAAAAGCAACAAACTGAGCAGACCCACCCGAGCCACCTTTGTGAATAATTCAGGTCAAGGGGGTTTAGGTGATCCTCGAATACCGATACCAGATGAAATCAAAGGCTGGAACTGGGGAGCTTTTTTGATACCTTGGTTTTGGCCTATGACAAATAATGTTTGGATTGGACTGATAGCATGGGTGCCTCAATTGGGTTGGTTAATGGCGATCGCGCTCGGTGCCAAGGGCAATGAATGGGCTTGGAAAAGTCGTCGCTGGCGGAGTATTGAACACTTCAAAGCTCACCAAAGAGGCTGGGCAATCGTGGGGATTCTCTTTGGCGCACCACTGAGCGTGATGTTGTGGATACTTGTCTTGGGCTTGGTCTCTGGTTTTTAATACGAAAAGGATCTAGCTTGCTGCTTCACCCTGGGCAAACTTCAACTCAAACATGCCAATACTTCTAACAGAAATATCCCAGGAACTTCCAGTAGAATTGTCAAGAAACAGTATTTACGCAGTATTTATCAAAGATAATAACGGACCATTCTGCTCTGTGCCACTAACCGCTAATTCGCTATGACACAAGTAAACCCGCTCTGTAACTCTACCGAATAAATCTCGCAAAATTCGCTCTAATCGCTGTTGATCAGCTTGGACTTTATCTTCCTCTGTCCAAGGACGTCCAGACCATTCCTTTAGAAATAGATGAGCTCCGAAAAGGGTAGCTGCACCACCACTGAGCCAGAGGGAAGAACCGGCATCTAACCAAAAGTGCCAACGGTGGCAGCGGCGAGCGGCACGGTATTGGAAAATAGTAGCGAGGGTGACGGCATTGGTAGCTGTGGGTAGGCGGCGGACGGGATAGGGATTAGCAGTAACGGTGCCACGACGTAGCATCAGAATGAATTGGGCGATAATTTGGGTGGAACGCTGACGGTTAGACGGTTGTTGCTTGGTTTGGCTGGAATCATCCACCTTCAACTCTTTCCCCAGGCGTCCATTCACTTCCCAGTAGTGTTGAGCGGTTTCCATCAGTTCCCGCAGTGCTGCTAGCTGTTCATAGGCGAGATTAGAACCATGCCACAAAAATTTCTGAATGGCGCGGTCGAAAACTACCAGGCACGAAGGAATCAAACCCTGTTGTTGTTGCTCCCGCTGTAGTTCTAACCATTGGAAAATCTCTGAGTAGGCAGTTGTTGCCTGATGCCCTAACCTATCCCAACGAGGAAACGACTCCACTGGTAATAGGCGAGGTTGCTCAGGATCAGGAGCATAACAGTGATCCGCTAATAAACCAGCACGGACAGGGTCAATTAGGGTTGCCGGTTGCAGATTTGAACTCTCAACCTTCAACCTTTCAACATTCAACCTTTCAACCTTCAACCTTTCACCCTTCAACTCCTGCACTTGTGGTTGGCTACTGAGTACTACCAGCATTTGTGCGATCGCATCTCGATTCACTAACCGTCCCAAGCCAGGATACACTAGCGCTAGTAGGGTTAGTAGTCCCTGAACCATGGGTGAGCTAATTAATGGGCGCTGGTCATTGAGGGGTTCTACAGCAATACCTTGGTTAGTCAGGATTTCCGTTAAGGTGTAGCGTGCGATCGCATCTAGACCTGGAGCAATGATCGCTATTTCACCAGGCTGCACTTGCCCAGACTTGACCGCTTGACTAATCACCCCAGCCGTTTGCTGCAACAGTTGAGCGCGGGAGGTAGTTTGAATCGATTGGATAGACTCAGGTAGACCATCAATAAACATGGAATTAGTAATTAATTCCACTACTGTGTTTGCCAATTCAACCGGCATTGCATCGATCGATAAATCCGGTAAGATTTCCACCAAGCAACGGGATGCCAAATCCGCTAGATAATTGGGGTCAGCATTAAGGCCCAAGCGTACCTGTCCATTAGGATTAAAGCTAAAAGCTCCCACAGCCCCTTGATTGAGTAGAGTCTCAAATAAATCCCGAGCGATCGCAGGATAGTCATCCACATCATCCGCCAGCACTGCCTGATAGCGCTGCTGTAAATACTGCTGATAAGTGGGGTCTGGCAACAAATACCGCCAATACAGTTCAGCAATAATCCCGTAGGTTAATAATCCCCTTTCTAGACACCAGCTTCGCCACTCTAGCAACAGATTTCCCACCGTTGACCAAAGTTCCGGGTTTCCTTCCTCCTCTGGTATCCCGACCGTTAACATGTGGGGAATGTCTTCAACAGGTATCCCACTCACTGCTGCTAATTGTAACAAGTCCAGGAGCCGACGAACTCTAGTGTAATCATTCCCCCCTGGCAGTTGTAGTAGATCATTATCCAGGTCAGTACGCCAGTGCTGGGTGGCTAAGTCCTGCTCAGTCTCAGGACGCAATCGCAACGGAAACTGTGCCTTGATATCCAATCGCCCAATTAACAAGGGCCAAAATAGCATTACCTCATCTTGGAAAAAACCTAAAGGTGTCTTGGAAAGTACTGGATACCGTCCCCGGATCACCTCTGTGAGCCGATCCGCCAGCTCACGCCGATTATCGTCATTAGCCGCAAACACTAAAATTCCTGGGGCTTTTGAGGGAGTTCTTTGATATCTTGAACTCGAATTTGGGTTTGACCAATCCAGTCCTCCTTCAACCCATTGGTAAAACTGACTCACAAGGCGAGTTGTTTTGCCAGTGCGAGTTGAGCCAATGATCCACAGTGAATTTTGAGCCACAAAATTTTTCTTTAGGTAATTTGCTATTATAGCACAACTAGGATGTAAGAGTTCTAGGAATAATTAGGTGTAAGAATGCACCCCTTAGATGTTGAGAGTATGATCCTAGAGAATTGAATGAATCTTCAAACTATCTTACGCACAGCTATACAATGGTTCTTCAATACACCAGAGAGAGCCTTGGATCAGGCATACAAAGCGGCCCTAAAAATTAAAGCGATTGAAGATGAATATTTTGGAGGTAAAAAAATCTCCGCCGATACCAGTCAATATAGTAACAGCGTTATTGCCTATTTTGAGGCAGAAATTAATAAATATATCAAGACTATCAACGTTAGACTAGCAGAATTTAAAACCAGTCGTTCTGTTATAATAAATTCTGAATTAACTGGTTCTAATCCTCTCGAAAATAGTCAACAACAAGCTAGGGAAAATTCTCGGTTATCTGAGTCAATCGACCTCAGCGATCAGCAGTCAATACTTATTGAAAAATTAAATTTTATTGATGAAATTATCAACAAGTATGCGGCCCCAAAACCGGAAAAATCCACCGCAGCATTGATTCCCATAGACCAAAAGCCAGATAATCAGATTACTAACTCCAGTCCAAGACAGGTTATCAACCAAAATTCCAATCTTCGAGAAGCCCCTTATTGGGAATCAGACAACAATTCATCGGTCAATAATCAAGGAGCTAACTCCAAGAAAGTAACGGATAAAACCGGTGTATTACCTAGGTCAATTGTAGGGACGGTCAAAAGAATTCAGCAGGAACTCGATCCACGAGCTGAAGATAAAGTTGTCAAAACCTTTCGTCGGTCTCAACGTAAAACCGTAATCTCTATTAAGTTTATCCTAATTTTAACTATTGTTCCTATTTTAACCCATCAAATTTCTAAAACGTTTCTAGTTAGTCCCATAGTTGAGCACTTTAGAAGTAACCATGAATCAGCTATTTTTTTAAATTATGAGATGGAAGAAGAAGCTCTGATAGAGTTAAAAAAATTTGAAGAAGAACTCCACTTTAAAAGCTTACTGGGGTTTACTCCTAAACTATCTGAGGAGGAGATGGAAGAAGAGATTAAGCATAAAGCTAACGAACTGGCAGAAGACTATTATAATCAAGGATCTAATGCCATTAAAAATATTTTTGCTGACATTATAGCTCTAGTTGCTTTTGCCTTAGTTATCATGAACAGCAAGCGAGATGTAATTATTTTAAAATCTTTTATGGATGATATTATCTATGGACTGAGTGATAGTGCCAAAGCCTTTATCATTATTTTGTTTACCGATATGTTTGTAGGATTCCACTCTCCCCACGGTTGGGAAGTAATCCTAGAAGCCGTATCCCGACATTTAGGAATACCAGAAAGTCGAGAGTTTATATTTTTGTTCATTGCCACATTTCCAGTTATCTTGGATTCGGTTATCAAATATTGGATTTTCCGCTATCTGAATCGGATATCTCCTTCAGCAGTAGCTACCTATCGCACGATGAATGAATAATAATATACCAGTCGAAGTAAAGGTTAAGACATGTTTCTGTTCCCTACTCCCTACTCCCTACTCCCTCACCCAATTAATAATTGCTATAGCAGTTTTGGCAATATTCAAACTTTCAAACTTACAACTTGAGCATAGAGATAAGCGATTGTTTCAGACATGATTGACCGCACTCCTTGACTAGAAACCCACCACTGTTTTGGTTCATAGTCAAGGGAATTAGCAGCTATTGCTCCAACTTTAATCTCAGGACCAAGAACTTGCTTAAATAGCATCCAACTTCTGCGAGTATGAACATCAAATGAATAAAGATTAATAGACTTGATTGATTCATCTGAGGTTAATAGCCACTCCCGTAACGCCTGAGCCGATGCTAACGTACGATTTACATTAACATCTGGTGCTGGAACAGCAACTAGTTTATCTGGCTCAAAACCCAGTGCGATAAACGTTGCCGCAGTCAATTCAGCATAGCTTTTATACTCTGACAGATAATATCCTTTACGCAGAGGAAGGCCAGTGGTGATTATTTTTTGATAATTACCCCGATCAAATTCTTCCATGGCACCTTTTAAGGCATAGTCCGGTAGCCATCCTTCTACTACTAA
>NZ_JAAHHU010000191.1:0-10029 GCF_010672095.1 Moorena sp. SIO3I6
GTAACGGCAGCGCTTCAGCTAACACTTCTAGTTTGACCTGTCTGAGCAATTGTAGGCTGGCAACGACTAAGATTAGTAACAAATACCTGGTGTGATGCAGCTTATTTTGTAGGATTTTCTGGTATGGCGCACGCTATCATTTTTGCTAGATAGGTCAGCATGACTATATTTGACCTATCTTTTTTTTCCTTCATCTGCTGTATCCCTTGCTACACAATGGCTATACCCGCTCTGTCCCCCCGTTAGGTAAATAGTATGCCTGCACCCTATAGTTACGATTTGCGTTCAAAAGCGATCGAAGCCGTTAAACGAGGAAAAAAAAAATAGAGGTAAGCCGTTTTTTTAAAATTAGTAGAAATACCTTTGACCTCTGGCTAAAAAAAGAAAGAGAAACAGGAGACTATCAAGCTAGTCAACCTGTAGGAGTAGGAACTGTCCCCAAAATTACCGACCTAGAAAAATTTCGAAAATTTGTCGAAGAACATAGTGACAAAACCCAAAAACAGATGGCTGAAATTTGGGGAAATAACGTGACACAACAAAATGTTAGTTATGCCATCAAAAAACTGGGGTTTACGCGCAAAAAAAAACTTATGGTTACCGAGAACGAGATGAGCATAAAAGAGAAGAATTTATCAAAAAGCTGGAGGAAATAGAAAACACCAGAAAAGTTTATGTAGATGAAGCTGGATTCGATAATAGAGAGGATTACCCCTATGGCTATAGTCTTAAAGGACAAAGATGTTATGCTCTGAAGTCGGTAAAAAGAACAGAAAGAGTGAGTTGGCTATCTGCCTTAAAAGAGAACCAATTATTGGCTCCTTTAACTTTTGAGGGTTCATGTAATAGAAATTTATTTTAAAATTGGTTAATACACTGTTTAATACCTAACTTAGATTCAGGAGATATTATTATTATTGACAATGCCAGTTTTCATAAAGGAGAATATATCAGAGAAATTGTTGAAGAAGCCGGATGCGAAATTTTGTATTTACCAGCTTATTCACCAGATTTGAATAAAATAGAGAATTGGTGGGCTGTTTTAAAAACATGGATGAAACAAAGAATTATTGAATTTGATACTGTACGAGAATGTGTAGATGCAGCGTTCAAAAAATGTCCTAATGTATGCGCGTAGTGCTATAACTCTTGAAAGTTGGTTTATTTTAATTCTAAGGGATGCCTTAAAAGTGAAATTAACGATTACGGCTTCTTCAGTAACTAGTAAGCTAAGTTAAATCTTAAAATAGGGAGTAGGGAGTAGTTTTTGAAGAGACTTAAAGGTTAAAGGGAGCCCATTTAAATGAAGACAGGCTTATACAGCATTTTTCATAACTATGAGCTAAACAGGATTTTTTCCCTCTTCCCACTTCCGACTTCTCTGTTCCCTGTTCCGGTGATCCGCTGTTCCCTGTTCCCTAATACTTAATAAAATTAAACCTGAAATCCCATAGCGTAAAGTCCCTGACGAAGACGCTGAGCTTCAGCCGGGTTATGGGTTTCGTGAAGTGCGATCGCTTTTTTAAATGCCGATAAACTCTGATCAACGTTGCCCAGTTTAAGCCAAACCACTCCCAAGTTTTGATAAGCCTCTCCATACTCCGGGTTGAGTTGAATCGCTTGCTGATAGGATGCGATCGCATTTTCCATCTGACCCAAAGCCTTCCAAGTCATCCCCAGATTATTATGTCCAAGGGCAAAACTTGGGTCTATCTTCACTGCCATTTCATAAGCAGTTTTGGCGTGATTCAACTCCCCTGCTGTTAACAACAAACTGCCCAAGTTATTGTAAGCTCCTAATTTCAACTGGGGCAAAATCGGTTGTTGAATCGCCTGTTGGTAATGTATTGCTCCTGAATTAAGCTCTCCTTGGCGAGTATAAGCATTCCCCAGATGGTAGTGCAGTTCAAATAATACCGCTGGCTCTAGCTTAGTGCTAGTTAAACCACGCTTGAGTAACTCCACACCCTGGTCTACTTGATTATTTTGAATATAAAGCGCCCCGAGTTTACTACACACATAAGCATCAAACGGATGACTAGCCAGATAGCCTTCCATCGCCGTAAGGGCTCTAGTCAACTTATTGCGTGATGCGATCGCATCATAGCTATAACCGTAGTGTAAGATTCCCACCTGGGATAGAGACACCACCTGCCATTGGGGTTCCCGTTTTAACACTTGCGCTACAGTATCATCCACCATAGCATGATAGGGGCGAGAAAAGCGAATCTCTGGGTGATAGCGAAACAAACGAGACACCAGAGAATAGGGAGATTGAGTCGCTCCCACTTCTTGCCGGACTAGATTAATAACTAGATAGGAACTATTTTGGATTGCCTGCTTGATTTCCGGTACAACTTCCGGTTTCAACACTTCATCAGCATCCAACACCAGTACCCATTCCCCTTCCACATAGCTCAACGCCTGATTGCGAGCAGCTGCAAAATCATTACACCATTCAAACTGATAAACTATAGCGCCATAGCTTTGCGCCACCTCAATCGTCCGATCCGTTGAACCTGTGTCTAGGATGACCATCTCATCCACTACATCCTTGACACTACTCAAACATTGTGGTAATGATTCTTCCTCATCTTTAACAATCATGCATAGGCTAAGCATGGGATCAGTCATTAGGTTAGAAGGTTAGGAGGTTGAAGGTTAGGAGGTTGAAGGTTAGGAGGTTGAAGGTTAGAGGGTTAGACGGTTAGAGGGTTAGACGGTTAGAGGGTTAGACGGTTAGAGGGTTAGACGGTTAGGAGGTTGAAGGTTAGAGGGTTAGACGGTTAGAGGGTTAGACGGTTAGAGGGTTAGACGGTTGTTCCCGTAGCGTGGCCGTTCCCGTAGCGTGGCCTATTGGCCAAGGTTGAAGATTAGAGCGTTAACAATTGAAACCTGGATTGATAACATTCAACATTCAACCTTCAACCTTGGCCTATTGGCCACGCTACGCGAACAACCTATAAAACACCAATATCAAACCGTCACCGAAGCTTTAGGTCGAGCAAAAATCATCCTACCTGCTGAGGTCTGCAAGGCTGAGGTAACAATAACTGGCAGTTCAACACCCATGTGTTTATACCCTTCTTCCACCACTACCATTGTCCCATCATCTAGATAACCAACTCCCTGGGTAGGTTCTTTACCGCCCTTAAGGATTTTCAGCTCTAGGATGTCACCCGGTAGATACAGAGGACGCACGGCTTGGGCTAAATCATTGACATTCAACACTGGCACCTTTTGGAGCTTAGCCACTTTACTCAAGTTGTAATCATTAGTTAAAAGAGTGCCATTAATTTCCTGGGCAAAACGTACCAATTTGGTATCTACAGTTTGTAGGTCATCGTAATCAGCGGAATGGATCACCAAGCGTTCTGGGTAAACAGCTTGCATCCGATTTAGGATATCTAGCCCCCGCCGTCCCCGAGTTCGCTTCTGATCATTGGCAGCATCGGCAAGTTGCTGCAATTCTAGTAAGACAAACTGGGAAACCAGAATTTGGCCTTCGATAAAACCCGTCTCAAGCAGTGCTTCGATGCGACCATCAATGATACAGCTAGTATCTAAAACTTTACTCGAGGCTGGTTTGAGGGTGCCTTCTGCCACTAAAACTGATTCCAAGCTATTAGGATTGATTAGCTGCAAGAAGGTGCGACCATGGGTATCAGCTAGACTAATCCCCAAGAAGGAAAACATCACACTTCCTAAAATGGCAGTCAGGGGTTTGATGAAGGAAAATTCCGAAGGGATGGGGAGTAAGAAAATTGGCGCTAGCATCAAATTAGCTAACAGCAGTCCCAGGATAAGACCAATAGCCCTGGTCAAAATTACCTCAATCGGCATTTTTCGCACTTGGGCTTCTACCCGACGGTAAGTTACTTGGGCCATTAACCCTAGTGCTAGTCCGATAATGGCACCAAAGCATGCAGTAGTCGAGCGTAAAGCGGTCAAATTGCTGACTTGATCTTGCACATGACCGGGGAGCAATTCTACACTATCGAAGCCTATGCTTGCTGCTGCTATGATAAATAAAAGTATAATGACGAAGTCAAGCATCCTTCCTTTCCAATTGGTTTTGTAGTTGTTTTTTTAGGAAAACTTTTTAAACGATGGCATAAACTGTCGTAAACCTGATAGTCAACAACTATATTTAGTATATCGTTTACATCGCTGTATTCTCTGATCCGACTTAGCTTCATTAAACCGTTGAATTGCCTAGGCTAACCGAGGGATAGCTTGGGCAATTATATTCGCTGGAGTTATCTGCTCAAGGGAGTTACAGGTTTCCTACTGTTGACTCTTCTTAAGGGGCGAATCTCACTCCGGAGAAGATTGAGGTTAGCCAAAAGATGATCACAAAACTAATAAAAAATTTATTTAATTAATAACTGTTCATCCCAACGGTCGGATTGGCTTACCTGATTGAAGTATTACCGTAAAAAGCCAGTGGTCAATTTATTACATAATTCTGAGAAAGATTGCGATTCTTTAAGAGTCAGTGCCGCCTATGTTCATATTCCCTTTTGCCGACGTCGATGCTATTACTGTGATTTTCCAGTCTCTGTGGTAGGGGATAACGCCACACAGGGTACCTCTAGCATGATTGACCAGTATGTCGAGGTGTTATGTCAGGAAATTAATATCACTCCACCGACCACAAGCAGTTTAGACACAGTTTTCTTTGGAGGTGGAACACCCTCCCTGCTGGCAGTTGAACAACTAGCAAAAATCCTAGACACCTTAGACAGGCGCTTTGGAATTGCAGCTGATGCGGAGATTTCCATGGAGATGGATCCAGGAACCTTCACCAAGGATCAGTTAAGGGGATACCGAGATTTGGGGGTCAATCGAGTCAGCTTAGGGGTTCAGGCATTTCAAGATAAATTATTGAGCAATTGTGGCCGTACCCATGACTCTAAAGATATAGTCACTGCGATCGAACTGATCCATCAAGTAGAGGTTCCCGAATTTAGTCTTGATTTAATCTCTGGTCTACCGGATCAAACCTTAGAACAATGGCAAAAGTCTCTGGAAATAACGGTCAAGATTGCCCCTACCCACATTTCCAGCTATGACCTAGTCCTTGAGCCTGTCACTGCCTTTGGCCGCCAGTACACCTCTGGAACTAAGCCTTTACCGACTGATGAAACCACTGCCGTGATGTACCGCTTAGCACAGCAGTTGTTTACTAGTGTGGGGTACGAACATTATGAAATTTCTAACTATGCCTTGCCTGGTCATCAATGCCGTCACAATCGGGTGTATTGGGAAAACCGCCCTTATTACGGTTTTGGCATGGGTGCGGCTAGCTATACTCAAGGATATCGGTTCACTAGACCACGCACGAGGCGGGAGTATTATGCTTGGGTGGAACAGTTGGTACAAGCAGGTGGGGTTTCGGATGGCTCACCCACAACTTCAGAGGATGTGTTGTTAGAAACCCTAATGCTAGGTCTACGCTTGGCAGAGGGGTTGAGTCTGTCTATGCTAGCTCAGAGGTTTGGGGAAAAAATTCTGGAACAGATTTGGACGGCTTTGCTGCAATACTACGGTTGTAACTGGGTAGAGGTTGTGGGAGATAATGGCGAAAGGGTTAATTTAACCTATGGTCAGAGGTTACCAATGGCGGGACGGTTGAGATTAACTGACCCGGAAGGGTTTTTGTTCTCCAATACCATTCTGGCTGACTTGTTTCATCTGTTGGGGTAGGAGCCCGTGATTTGTTGATTAACCGCAAAGACGTAAGGGATGGCGAAGAAGACAAGTGGGAATGCTTTATGTGGTGGGAACACCAATTGGTAATTTGCAGGATATGACGTTTCGGGCAGTGGAAATTCTGCAATCGGTGGATTTGATTGCTGCGGAAGATACGCGCCATACCGGGAAGCTATTGCAGCATTTTCAAATTAAAACGCCGCAAGTGAGTTACCACAAACACAATCACGACCAGCGTTTACCCGAGTTGTTGAATCGGCTCGGTCAAGGAAATACGATTGCGTTGGTGACGGATGCTGGGATGCCAGGCATTTCTGACCCTGGCTATAAATTAGTGAAGGCTGTTATTGAGGAAGGGATATCGGTAGTGCCAATACCAGGTGCTACTGCTGGAATTACGGCATTAAGTGCTGCGGGACTACCGACAGACCGATTTGTGTTTGAAGGCTTTTTACCCACCAAGGGTCAAAGTCGAAAAAAACGTTTAGACTCTCTCAAGGGGGAACCAAGAACGTTGATTTTATATGAAGGGCCTCACCGCGTGCTTAATACCTTGCGAGATTTGGCAAGCTGTTTGGGAGAAAACCGTAGGATTGTATTGGCTAGGGAATTAACTAAACTCCATGAGGAGTTTTGGCGGGGAACTATTGGGGATGCGATCGCTCATTTTACTAAGCTAGAACCCAAGGGAGAGTTTACCCTAGTAATTGGTGGAGCTTCCCAAGACAAGCCTATGTTATCAAAAGCTGAACTAGAAGCTCAATTGATAGAGATTATGGCTCAGGGAGTATCGCGATCGCAAGCGAGTCGTCAATTAGCTCAGCTAACTCAACTCCCCCGACGTCAACTCTATCAACTAGCGTTGACAATTCCTTCATCAGTTTTTCCGGTCAAGGAGCAAGACTAAGCTTGATTGCTAAATCTTTCTCAATTTTTTGGTTTTTGTTGATTAACAAGTAACAAGTAAAAAGTAGCAAATAACAATCAACAAGTAACAAGTAGCAAGTAAAAAGTAGCAAGTAAAAAGTAGCAAGTAACAATCAACAATTAACAAGTAATGACTAATCCCTGAACAAAGCTGCGAACTTGCGCTTTGAGTTAAACAACGCCATCTATCTATTCGACATCTATTCGAGTTATGATTTTCAGGATTCACTCCCACTCATCAGCCCCTAACTATAAAGCTAAATTAATACCATGGGTGACACTCGTTTTAGCACTTACTCTGATGTTTGGTTACAAAAGGATTGAAAGCTATTTAGTGCAACCAAAAGTTGCCTTAGTTTTAGGGGGATCTGAAGCGCGGGAGAGATATGCTGCCAAATTTGCCATAAAGCACCCAGACCTCCAAATTTGGGTATCTTCCGGCAGCCCGAAGGGATATGCTCAACGGTTATTTACCCGGGAAGGAATTGAGGTCAGTCGCCTCCACCTAGACTACAAAGCGGTAGATACGGTGACTAACTTTACCACGTTAGTGGATCAGTTAGAAGCTCAGGACATCGATAGTGTCTATTTGATTACTTCTGACTATCATATGCGCCGTGCTCGCTTGATTGGTGATATCGTTCTTGGCAGTAGAGGAATTGTTCTCAAGCCGTTACCTGTTCCTTCCGAAAAGTCTCCTGAACCCCTTGATAAAGCTTTGCGAGATGGTGCTAGGGCTTTGTTTTGGTTGATGACAGGTCAGACAGGGGCTGAATTAGGGCAAGCCTCGAAAAGGTTAATCAAGTGAAGTCTGTTGAAAGTTCTTGCACCAGTACGTAGGGTTGTACAATCAGAGCCTGAAACCGCTTGTTCTGGTTGCTGTTCCAATTAGAGAGTTGCTCAAGCAAAGGCTTGTGCATTAGCTGCTCACTGATCCAATGTTGGACAGATAGCACATCATCGTTTGCGATCGCTACCCCAACATCCAACAAATCCAGTCCCTCATTCACCACCAGTACTGCATCTCGTTTAACATGAGGAATCAGTAAGTCCCAGGTTGTTTCATCCAGAGATTCCGCCAATTGTACTCTTAAATCCATGTTTAATTCAAGGTTTTCTTAACAGTTCTTTAAAAATACAGCAAAATCGTTCCGATGGTTTGTTAGATTTAACCATTTGAGCAAAGCTTTAATCACCTCAGGCTTCCACCTCAGCCTTCCTCTAACCATTCGGTTATAACGGTTCTCATAGTAATGAGCTACACAAGATTGTTTCCCTGATGAGAAATTCGATTAACATCATCAAACAGAAAATGTGGTTGAGGCTAAATCCCAAACATCGGCGCGCTGTAAAATTAGCCCTTGGCTTGGCGCTGCTTGGCATCACGGTGCGATCGCTTCCCTATCTTGCTCCCATTCGTGCTAAAGATTTAGTTCAGGATGACCTAGCGGTAGAATTTCGTGACCGCAATGGTTTATCCCTCGGCACCATCCTCAGTCGAGACCAAGACCATACTGCGGTTGTGCCTCTCGATCAAATTTCCCCGCACTTTATCCATGCTATTCTCGCCGCAGAAGATGGAGAGTTTTATCACCATGGGGCATTAGAGATGCGGGCAATTATGCGATCGCTAATTGAAGCCATTGAGGCGAAACGCATTGTCAGTGGTGCCTCCACCATCACCATGCAACTGGCACGGATGCTGGAACCCAACCCCCGCACTCTACCTGCCAAATTCCAAGAAATTTGGCTATCCTGGCGATTAGCAGCAGGGATGAGTAAAGATGAAATCTTGGCAGCCTATATCAACCGACTCCCCATGGGTGGCAATATCTATGGCTTAGAAGCTGCTGCTCGGATTTATTTTGGCATGCCCGCCAGTGAACTCAATGTTGCTCAAGCCAGCCTATTAGCTGGTCTACCCAATAATCCTAATTATCTCAATCCTTATTATTACTGGGATGCTGCCAAACGGCGGCAAATCTATGTGCTCAAGCGAATGGTAGAGGATGGCTATATCACCGCTACTCAAGCAGACCAAGCTTATGAGGAAGCCATTTCCCTACTACCTCGACAGCAAGGAATAATTGCCGCACCACACTTTTTATTTTTGGTTGCCAACCAATTACCATCAGAGCATCCCTCCCAAATCCGTACTACTATCGACCGTCCCCTACAGGAATTTGTTGAAGCCCAAGTGCAGCAAGTAGTTCGCGACCTTGCCCCTAAAAATGTCCATCACGCTGCTGCTATTGTCATTGAGAATCAATCCGGTGAAGTATACGCCTATGTCGGCTCTCCCGATTACTTTTCCGAAGCTGAATTAGGACGCAATGACGGAGTCCAAGCCCTACGTCAACCTGGTTCCACCCTCAAACCTTTTTTATATCACTTAGCCCTAGAGCAACGCATTATTCGTCCCAACACCGTCTTAGCTGATATCCCTACCTATTACGCCATTCCCGGAGCTAGACTCTACAGTCCCACCGATTACAGCGAAACTTTCCTCGGACCAGTTCGCATTCGCGTTGCTCTAGCCAATTCCCTTAATATCCCAGCAGTTAGGGTATTGGAAAAAGTTGGAGTATCAAACTTTCTGTTGCACTTACATCAACTAGGCTTTGAACACCTAACCCAGTCTCCAGAACATTATGGATTAGGATTAACCCTAGGTAGTGGCGAAGTTAGTCTTTGGGAACTAGCTCGCGCCTACCTCACCCTAGCACGACTTGGACAACCCAAATCCCTTGTCACTACCCTATCTAGCCCCTCGCAAAATGGGGATGATTTATCGGTTTATCGAAGAGGGGCAAGAGCACGAAGACAGGGAATACAGAAAAGTAAACAATTGTCAGATCATCCCCCAAGTATGCAAAGCCCACTATTCAACCTACCCTACCGGAACGCCAAAGGCGAACAACCAAATAACCTTCAACATTCCAACTTTCAACATTCCAACTTTCAACCCAATAACGTACCCTACTCGAACGCCAAAGGCGAACAACCAAATAACCTTAAACATTCCAACCTTAAACATTCCAACCTTGAACTTTCAACCCTTTCAACCTGGGCATTAATAACAGATATACTGAGTGACCCTCAAGCTCGTGCTCAGGGGTTTGGTGTCGATTCAGTACTGAATTTACCTTTTCCCGCTGCCGTTAAAACTGGCACCTCTTCTAATTTCCGAGATACTTGGACTGTGGGATTCACCAAAAACTATACCGTTGCCACTTGGGTAGGTAATTTTAATGGTGAGCCCATGGAACAAGTGTCTGGGGTGATTGGTGCTGCTCCCCTCTGGCATCGGATTATGTTACACCTGCATCAATCTCAAGAACCTGCTCCGTTTCAAGCTCCTCCCGGTTTAGTCCAACGTCCAGTGTG
>NZ_JAAHHU010000192.1:0-10015 GCF_010672095.1 Moorena sp. SIO3I6
GACGAGGGTCTTCGAGCTCTGCAAAGGCTTCTATAATTGCGATTTGAGACACAAGAGTAGATGGATTAGACTAAATTTGCGCTCAATTATACCATATCTTGTTTATATTTAGAATGAAATAGCCCTGGGGAGAAGGTAAAACTAGAATTATAATGGATCGGTTTCCAGCAGGGGTAAGTTACGCTCCTAGCTGTCAACTACTCCAACTTGTTCAAACTAGAAAACGCCCAGAAGAGTTTACCCACCTGTTTGCAGTTCAAAATTCCGCTGATAATTTACATTACACTCCTATCGAAGTAGACGTAGTTAAACGCTACTTCAATCCACCACCAGATACAGAAGTTCTTGTGGAAAACGATGCCACCAAAGCCGCCATAGATAGCAAAGCTCTCAACAGTTACCACTGTTTACATTTTAGCTGTCACGGTTACTTTAATTACCAAGAACCACGGAAATCGGCTCTAATTCTGGCCAATGCCCATCAGCCGACCTCTGCTGAACCCAATTCGGAGCGCTATTTACGAGTAGAAGATGAAGACTATGACCTAGAGAAATGTTTGACTATCGATGATGTCTTTGAGTTAAAATTAGAACAATGTCGCCTGGTCACCCTTTCTGCTTGTGAAACAGGACTGATTGATTACACCAACATTAGCGATGAATACATTGGTTTACCCAGTGGTTTTCTAGTGGCGGGGAGTCCAGCAGTGGTTAGTAGCTTGTGGAAGGTAAACGATTTATCGACAGCATTGTTAATGATTAAATTTTATGATAATTGGCTAAACTCCCAAATGTCCTTAGCAGTTGCCCTTAACCAAGCGCAACTCTGGCTGCGGGATGTAACAAAGGAAAATTTATTACTCTGGATTGAAAGCTCATCTATAAAGAGTTATCAAAAGCGGTTTTTGAGTGCTCCCCTTTCGAATAATGATGATTTTAAGTATCTAAGACCCAGCGATAAGCCTTTTGAAAAACCTTACCATTGGGCAGCATTTTGTGCAATTGATCAATAGGAGTTAAGACTATGAAATATGAGATTCAAGCAATAAGAAATTTTATCAAGCTAATCAACAGCCAAGCAGAGCTTTTTTCTGAACAGCATCGGAATGAACTGGAAGCGATAATTACTCCCCTATCTAATCATGATGTGGAGGGACTATTAAATAAGATTGAGAACTGGTGTAAATCTAATCCAGTTATTAACGATGCTCTAAATGTTTTAGTTGGTAGTAAACCAATTCCTGAAAAAGGACCTGGAGGCAAATTCCCTACTCCTGAAGCCAAAGCAGACTATGAAAAAAATGATCTGAAAGAAGAAGTACTCAACGCTCTGCGTCAGAGTACTCCCCTAGAAACCGAAAAACCCAAAAATCCCAAAGGCTGATGAGTGATACCGCCTTGCGACTCAAAAACCCCAGCGTCACCCTTTATGGGTTTCATCTCTGCCAAGACTTAAGTCAAGAACCGGAACAGTTGCGACAGGATGCGGATCAGTTGTGGCAACACTGTGCTAAGCTCAGCGAACCCCTAGGTATCCCAGACCTGGAATCTTTACCGGAAAAAATACTATCCCCTTCCAGCCAAACAGCGATCGCAAGCCGTTACATAGAACTATTAGATGATGATGACAAAACCTACACTGCACCACTGCAACTAGCAGGCTCTCCCCTAACCGTCCAGGTTGATCCGGTTAAAATTCATGATACTTATGCCCTTGACCTAACCCTGTCTTGCCAGAATACCGTTGCAGCCAGTGAATTTAGTCACTTCAATCCCCAAGGGTGCCTCCTAGCCAGCAACATTCAAGCTTCTTTAGGACAAACCTTAGTGCTCTATGGCGAACCAGTGGGCACTCCCGAAGAGGATAGAACGTTAGCCGATGCCTGTGTGGATGCTTTTTTGCAGGGAACCGACCAAAAACCCCAATTTACCGCATCTGGGCAGTTATTTGGTAGCCCAATTTTTGCCTATGACAACGGTAAAGAGAAACCAACGGAGCAATGTCACGTTCTGGTCTGGTTAAACCGTAACCCAGAAACCTTAAAACTGGTTGAAAAGACGTCTTTGTCTTTTTTCAATCTATTGTGCTGTCGCAGTAAAATCCTGTTTGCTTATGATCAAGCCCGTTGGTGTTATCGCCAAACTAGAGGACTCTATAGCCAACTGGAACAAGAGGTTCAAGGCTTCAAGGCATTGCCAACGGAGGGAGACACACGGCTAGAGCAACTGAAGCAGAAACTGACCGAGATGCCATCCAAGACCTTTGAGTATGCTGGTTATCTGCGAGACATGGAGGATCACAAAAATGCGATCGCTACCAATGACCACAACTATGACTACTGGCTAAACAAAATCTGTGAACATAGTCTGGAAGACGATACTATCAAGTTTTTGGAAGACTTCCTCAACCAAAGAACTAAACGGTTTGAAAAACAGATTAAAACCGACCTGAATTATCTCAAACCCGGTCAGCAATTATTTGACCAGATGCTTGGTAGTATCCGAGGCATTGTGGACATTGAGCAAGCAGAATGCGATCGCGCTTTGGAAAAAGCCCTCAGAGATAAGGAGAAGGCTGATCAAGCGCGAGAAAAACAATTAGAACGTTGGATTGCCCTGGTCGGTACTGGTTTAGCGGTTAGTGGTATTTCTTCCCAAACCGCTGGTAAACCGGTAGAGTCTATTATCGACCCGAAAGAATCCTTAGATTGCCCCAGCGCTGGTGTTACACCTTGCTTGACTTACAGTGTCGTGTTTGTGCTATTTCATGTTGGAGTTGGTTTTATCGCTGCTTTAATTATGAATCGATTTATCAAATCGGTATCAAAATGAGTACTAAAGGGAGCAGGTTGTAGGGAGTAGGGAGTAGGGAGTAGGGAAGAGAGAAGAGGGAAAAAATCCTGTGTACCTCATAAGTATGATAACCGCTATAATTCAGTTGTGATCAGAATAATTCAGCCAGGTTAGTAGGAGGAGACAGAACGATTCGTGGATTCTTTGGCCAATTTATCTTAAAAATTCCTGGAAAATCAATTATTATGACTTCTGATATCATGTCGGGATAATTACCCTTAATTGTAGTGCGTACGCTAACCAAAAACAAGTTTTTACATGGCGGAGGAGTTGCATTGAACTGTCGCGACAAGCTAAAATGAATGGCAACACTGTACACCCTTCAATGCACGAGTAAGCTATAATTTATTCATAGCAATAGGTTCAGTCGTTTTCCAAGTCAGTCTGTACCCAGT
This sequence comes from Moorena sp. SIO3I6, assembly GCF_010672095.1. Lineage (NCBI taxonomy): Bacteria > Bacillati > Cyanobacteriota > Cyanophyceae > Coleofasciculales > Coleofasciculaceae > Moorena > Moorena sp. SIO3I6. The sequence goes on from NZ_JAAHHU010000192.1 coordinate 3,249, forward strand.
AATACTATTGTTATACAACCCTCAAAGCTAGAATTGGCAGTACTTTCGGACTTCTTTAGTACATGTGTACTGGGGAACTTCAGTCAATAGTTGTTGATAGTTTATAGTTTTTGGTCTGCTCAAGGCACCTAGTAATTTATAGGTGCCTTTTTGTTAACAGTGCGGCTCCCGGCCACACCCCACACCCAGTAATATCAAGTCTGGTTGAATACCGATAATTATAGCAGTCGCCAGGGCAGGCGCGGACATGACAAAAGTCTCAAACCTAAGTAAGCGCAAGAGTTTGACTTCTGACTTCTGACTTCTGACTTCTGCTATATTAAGGAGAGGGTGGGAGGTGTGGGGAGATAGGGAGATAGGGAGATAGGGAGATAGGGAGATAGGGAGATAGGGAGATAGGGAGATAGGGAGATAGGGAGATGGGGAGATAGGGAGATTTTTATTAAGGGTAATTATCCTGACATGATATAAGGCGCGGAATGCTGCTTGTCACCCCTGAAAGAGGCTACTTGATGTGCGTTCAATAAAAGAGTTAGACATTAGTTTAATTTGAGTTACGGAAACCTGACAGCTGAATGCTGACAGCTGAATGCTGAATGCTAACAGGATAATTCTAATGTGTCTTAACCTTTGAGTGTAAGATAACGTTTAAACAATTGACAAAAGCGTGCCCATAGCCCATAAGCTGATAGCTGATTGCATATCAAGTAGCACCTCAAGTAGCGCATATGCTTACCAACTAGCTTATAACTTGATATAAGTAGATAATTACAAACAAGAAGGCAACAAGCTATGGAACAGAAAGCAACTGCGTCTACTAAACTAGTCACCGGTAACTTTGTGGTGATCCAGGGAGATATCAATCGCAGAATTGGCGATGGTGGTGCTAGCCTCTGGAACAAGACCTTCAACACAGGGGGACGCTACAAGGGCGGGGCTGCGATCCTGATGTTGATGGTTAAAGGATTGACAGCAACCGACAGTGATGCAGAGGTCAAAATCAATGGTAAAAGTGTAGGGAAGATCTACTCCTACGAGGGAGCTAATCCGAAGCATTGGTTTACCCAAATCATTAACATTGGTGCTGGAATTCTCAAGGACGGCGATAATGAGCTGGAGGTTGAAGCCGTAGATTTGCCCAACCCCTCTGCTGGCGACCTCTATAACGATTTTTACATACGGGATGTGGTTTGCTTCTTCCAGCGGGAAGATTAGGAAACATCTTTGATAGCAACGGAAGTATAGTTTAGGACATAGTTTTTGGTTTAAAGGGAATAGGGAATCGGGAATCGGGAATCGGGAATCGGGAATCGGGAATCGGGAATCGGGAATCGGAAACAGCGGATCTGGGAGCAGAAATTATGTTTTAACCTTTACTTCGACTGCTATAGTTTCAGTTTCTATTTTTAAGGGGGTAGGTAAACTACCTGATCAGGGTAGTTTACCTACCCCCGCCCGACTCCCAACTCCCGACTCCCGACTACCGACTACCGACTCCCGACTCCCGACTCCCGACTCCCTATTCCCGACTCCCTATTCCCTATTCCTCTACTCGCTCACCAGTCAAGCTAAAGGCACGAGCTTCGGTAATTTTAACTAGAACTAGCTCCCCTTTCAGGTGATTAATATCCCCAGTGAAGAACGTCAGACGATTTCCTTTGGTTCTGCCCATCACTTGAGTCTTGTCTTTGGGATTTTGGTCTTCTACCAACACTTCCTCAATCCGTCCCAGATAACGTTGCGATCGCTCAGCTGCTTTTACCGCAACCAGGTGGTTGAGACGTTGAAGGCGATCGCATTTGACCTGCTCAGGGAGTTGATTTTCCCACAATGCGGCTGGTGTGCCAGGACGAGGAGAATAGGCAGCGGTATTGAGCTGGTCAAAGCCAATATCATCTACTAGTTTTAGGGTATTCTCAAATTGTGCTTCCGTTTCCCCAGGAAAGCCCACAATCGCATCGGCACTAATGGACGCATCGGGCATATAGTCCCGAATGGTATTAATAATACGGCGATATTTCTGGTGGGTATAGCCCCGTGCCATAGCTTTGAGAATATCGTTATCCCCAGATTGGAAGGGAATGTGGAAATGTTCGCACACTTCCGGCAACTCGTGACAAGCGCGGATTAGCCGTTCTGTAAAGTAGCGTGGGTGACTAGTAGCAAAACGGAGCCGCTCAATCCCTGGGACATTGGAAACATAATACAGTAAATCTGTCAAGGTGTGCTGATGCCGCCCCGATTCAGTCACTCCTGGTAAGTCACGTCCGTAAGCATCAATATTTTGTCCCAACAGGGTGACTTCCTTATACCCTTGCCGTCCTAACTCCTCCATTTCTGCCCGAATTGCTTCTGGGGTACGGGATTGCTCTAAACCTCGGACATTGGGGACTACACAGTAGGTGCAGCGTTCGTTACACCCATAAATTATATTTACCCAGGCGCTAATGCTGCTGTCCCGTCTTGGTTTAGTGATGTCTTCAACAATATGAATTGGTTCTGTAGCAACTAGCTGGTTGCCATCAAATACCTGGTCTAGCAAATCCCCCAAACGATTGGCGTGTTGCGGTCCCATGACTAAATCAACTTCTGGAACTCGCCGCAGCAGTGCTTCTCCCTCCTGTTGTGCCACACAACCCGCTACTACCAGGGTCAGGTCTGGTTGTTGGTGTTTGCGCTTTGCCTGTCTTCCTAGGTAGGAATAAACCTTTTGCTCAGCATTATCTCGAATCGTGCAGGTGTTGTAGAGAATTAAGTCAGCCTCGTTGGGATTTTCTGACCACTGGAAGCCCATATCCTCCAGGATGCCAGCCATCCGCTCGGAGTCGGCTTTGTTCATCTGGCAGCCAAAGGTGGTGATATGGTAGCGGCGGGGAAATGAGGTCATCTTACGTTAAACAGCTAAGGATTGGATCAGGGGATCTCCTCTAATTATAAATTTTCAAACCTACTCCTTTTTCTGATCCCTATGGCAAAGGTGAATTTATCTATAGAATTTCTCAAAGGCAGCAGGGAGTAGGGCGTAGGGAGCAGGGAGCTTCGGAGTAGGGCGTAGGGAACAAATCCTGTGTATTTCATTACTCTGATAAACGCTATATTAACCAGATTTTTTTATGCTTACTTTACCTGGTTTAACTATTTAATAGTATCCGTAAATACACGTATTTTAACTTTTAAACTATTTAAAATATACCTAAATTTATCGTTTTAATTTTTATAAAAATAAGTTAATAAATTATTTTTTTTAGCAAAAAAACGGTGATTTTATCTTATAAACAATCCTTTTCTATTTATTGACTTTTTTTGCTGATTTTGCTGGGAAAGTTTTGAAGTAATGAGTATAAACTTTGAGCAAGGTCACCACAATGGGTTTTAAAAGCTATATCTTGTTATCTACTCTACTAGTTACTGTTGGTATTAATTTTTACCTAGGTAAGTCTAGTTTTCGAAAGGGATACCAGTCTGATTCTGTTGAACAGCAATTACTAGCTTTAGAGGAGGAAAGTTGTCCTCCAGGAACCGGACGACGAGATACTTCTGATTGTTTAAATTGAAATCCTTTATCCTTAAAAAAATGGCTATATACTGCATTAATTAATAGCTACAGTTCAGGTTAATTTATCAGGTAAATTAAAAATATTACTACCTGGATTTCCACTGACCATGAAAGCTGAAGGGGATAACCTTTGGTAATCCCAGACGACATATAGGTTCTTGATTTAGGGTGTTTCTACTAAATACCATCACTTCACTGGTATCAGAATTTCCGTCATACACAACTGTTAATATCCAACCCTGGTCATGATTCAGGCTATCCGGTGCATAGACTGGTTCCGAGGGATAGCGATTTTCCCCTAAATCAGCCACAATCAAGGTGCCAGTTTTGTGCTCAAAACATCCAATTGCACCATGCAATTCTTTACTAATATCGACGACTTCGCGATGTAGTGATAGATAAGTATGAGATGAGAATTGTCCTACTCGCTGTTGCGGCACCACAGGAAATTCACAGCTTCTATCGAACAACTGTTGTAACTGCACTACCTGACCAGTGTCAGGATTGAGTCGGGCTTGCCAAAGGGTTCCTTTCGCTTTGGTTTTAGTTTGACCAGTGGGAACTTCTTTCAAATACTGATTGGTCTGAAAGTCACCATAACGGACAAAATCAATCACGATCAAGCCATCTTTCTCCACATAGCCATTGCTGAAGTGCCACTGATACCAGGGTTCAGCTTCACCGCGACTGACTACACTAAGGCTGTCACGGTCTACAATAATAATTTGGGTTGACTTATTTGGGTGCCACTCCATAGCATCACCATAGCTGCACCAACCTAGAGCTACTTTCAGGAAATTCACTCGCACTGGGGGTACAAAAAATACTAGATACTGCCCTGCGAGGACAAAATCATGGATGAAGGGGAAACCCTCTAGCTGTACTGACCCTTGTTGGATAATTTTGCCAGTGGAGTTGCTCTTGTAAATGTTGAGTCTGCTATTAAGTTCAGGGGTCAGTCCAAAGTTGAAAATCTCTCCAGTTTTGGGATCAATCTTGGGATGGGCAGAAAAGCTTGCTCCTTTGCCTAGGCCAGATAAGTCATCAGTGCCTCTGGTTTCTAAGGTCTGCAGGTCTAAGGCATGGGGATGACCACCTTCCCAGAGGGCTAACAATTTATCAGGTAATGGTAGCACTGAGGTATTGGCAGCATTTTTAACTGGCTTACTCCAGCGTTTCCAGATTGGTCCTGGTGTTGTCATGCCATAGTTGGGGTACAGTAATTTGTCAGCAGCTGCTTCTGCTTGATAGCCAGAGGTTTGGACGTAGCGATAAACTCCTGTGGCACCAGCAGGGGTAAAATGTACTGCTAAAATTGCCCCATCACCATCAAACCAATGTCCAACCGTTACACCACCTCGCTCTAACCGTCCAGGACCATTTCTATACAGAGAACCTCGCAACCCTTCTGGAATTTTGCCAGAGATGACCGGGAGGGCAGTAGGCGGAAATTCAGTTGCGGGTTTTGCGATCGCATTCGCCCAGCCTTTTGTTGTAGATGCTTGAGGGATCATTTTTCAAAGGGAATAGGGAACAGGAGTAAGAGTGTGGGGAGATGGGGAGATAGGGAGATGGGGAGATAGGGAGATCTCACAGGGGTAGGTTTTTTACATTTGGGTCGGGAGTCGGGAATCGGGAGTCGGGAATCGGGAGTCGGGAATCGGAACCCACCCCTAACCCCTCCCAGGAGGGGAAGAGCGGGAAATGGGGAGAATTATCCCGGAAACTAGTGTGTATTTTGATACATATTTTGAGGAATTTATACGTAATCAAAGTACCTACTCGCCCCTTTGTAAAAAACCTACCCTTATGAGGATAGGGAGATGGGGAGATGGGAAACATTTTTATAGGGTTTCCCATACTTACCAGCTAGATTCAATTTTCTTATCCCGACTCCCGATTCCCGATTCCCGATTCCCGACTCCCGACTCCCGATAGTTATTACCCAGCTACTGCTGTCGCTTCTGGTTTCTGGGCAGACTCCTGATCTTTGCGTTGGATCAGTTCAATCTTGTATCCACTCGGGTCTTCCACAAAAGCAATCACTGTTGAACCGTGCTTCATCGGTCCTGGCTCCCGCACTACCTTACCACCAAGAGATTTAATTTGGTCGCAGGTTTGGTAGATATCGTCTACACCAAGAGCAATATGACCGAAAGCATCCCCGATGTTGTACTGATCAACCCCCCAGTTATAAGTTAGTTCAATAACTGTGTTGTCAGATTCATCCCCGTAGCCTACAAATGCTAAGGTAAATTTTCCCCCTGGAAAGTCCTTCTGACGGAGCAGCTTCATGCCTAGGACATCGCAGTAAAACTTGATCGATTCCTCAAGATTGCCGACTCGCAGCATTGTGTGTAGCATTCGCATTAGCTTAGTGTCTCCTGTTGAATCAGCCAATTCCGTTCTATTGTATAGCAGTTGTTAGAGGGAGCAGGGAGTAGGGAGTAGGGAGTAGGGAGTAGGGAATCGGGAGTCGGGAATCGGGAGTCGGGAGTCGGGAGTCGGGAAGAAATCCTGTTTACCTGATGAGTATCAGAATTGCTATAGCATTTTGCTTTGATATCTGAAATATAATTGAGAACCCAGCGCTATCCCTCGAATTCTGATCAAGGTCGGGTTTGGGGTTCCGGCCACTAGACCTGGCAGAGTTTACTAGCTTCTTGTGTCTAGAATAGAGTTGATTATTCTACAGTTCATTTAGCGATCGCATTTTCCCACTCCCGATTCCCGATTCCCGATTCCCGATTCCCGATTCCCGATTCCCTACTCCCTGTTCCCTTCAACCTTCAACCTTCAACCTTCAACCAATTAACCTTCAACCTTTAAGATGGTCACTTGGGATCCCTATCTAGCATCAATCCGTCAAGAGTACGCCCAATGGTGGCACGTTTATACCCTCACCGATGTCGAAGACCGTAAGCCCAAGCAGCAGCAACAGACTCCTGGGCTGTTTAACTTTAACCTGATGGTGCAAACCATCAAGTCCGAGCAGCCAGAAAGAGACCAGAATCGGGAAGAAACTGAGCGGTTGCCTGTGCTGGCAGGATTGCGGAAGTATGCTGCGGAGCATGTTTTACTGGTAGGACGTCCGGGGTCCGGTAAATCCACAGCCTTAGTGCGATTGTTGGGGGATGAAGGGATACAAGACAAAATTCCAGTACTGGTGGAACTGCGATATTACCAGACATCCGTGTTGGAGTTAGTGAAG
>NZ_JAAHHU010000193.1:0-9852 GCF_010672095.1 Moorena sp. SIO3I6
TTTTAATTTGTTCGGCGATCAAGTCTAGACCGGTGATCATCTCGGTGACTGGGTGTTCTACCTGAATTCGGGTGTTCATTTCCATAAAGTAGAACTCACCAGAGGCATCTAAGAGAAACTCTACTGTGCCAACTCCAACGTAATTGATGGACTTAGCGGCCATTACCGCAGCATTACCCATCTTTTCCCGCAATTCTGGGTCAAGCACTGGGCTAGGGGCTTCTTCCAGTAGCTTTTGGTGACGGCGTTGGATCGAGCAGTCTCGCTCACCCAAGTGGATTACGTTGCCGTGACTATCAGCTAAAATTTGAATCTCGATATGGCGAGGGCGTTGAATAAATTTTTCAATATATACCCCGCCATTACCAAAGGCAGCTTGGGCTTCTCCTTGAGCGGCTTGGAAGAGTTTAATCAATTGGCTGTCATCCTGTACCAGGCGCATACCCCTTCCTCCACCACCAGCAGTGGCTTTAATCATGACAGGATAGCCAATTTGACATGCGATCGCATGAGCTTCAAGCTCAGAGCTGACTAATCCATCACTTCCGGGCACTGTGGGCACACCAGCTCGTTGCATGGTTTCTTTGGCCGTAGATTTATCCCCCATGGCTCGGATCGCTTCTGGGGTAGGGCCGATGAAAGAAATCTGATGATCAGCACAGATTTCAGCAAAACGGGCATTTTCTGATAGGAAACCATAGCCTGGATGAATGGCAGTGGCGTTGCGAGTGAGGGCTGCAGCAATAATATTAGGTATATTTAAATAACTTTTGTTGCTGGGGGGGTCCCCGATACAAACCGCTTCATCTGCGAGTTGGACATTAAGAGCGTGTTGGTCAATGGTGGAGTGAACTGCAACGGTGGGAATCCCCATCTCCTCACAGGTTCGGATAATCCGTAAGGCAATTTCCCCACGATTGGCAATTAAGATCTTTGAAAATTTCATAGAATAGCTTGGCTATATAGGGTTTTTATTTGAGATTTAAAACTAAGATTGATGGGGAGGTGTGGGGAGGGTGGGAAGTGTGGGAAGTGTGGGAAGTGTGGGGAGGAACATAGTTTATAAACTATCGCAATTGTCATCACGAGTGAGGTAGACAGGATTTTTCCCCATTCCCCCCCTACCCACCTCCGAGACCCAGACTAAACAAACTCTTACCCTACTCCCTACTCCCTACTCCCTACTCCCTTCAATTTTGACAGCATTTTTTGAGCTAGGCTTTGCAGCTCAGTACTGTTGTATGTTATCCTACGAAATGAGTTATTAGCGGATGTGGTGGAATGGTAGACACGCACGCTTGAGGGGCGTGTGGCGAAAGCCATGCGAGTTCGAGTCTCGCCATCCGCATTGATCAGCCTGGAGTTGTGGACAACTTCGCAACAGTAAACTCCCGCTCAGGGCATAAAAATTGACGAAAACAGTATCATAAAAGCGATGCAGGACTATGGGACAAGGGCGCACCATGGCATCTTGCCTCTTGCCTCTTGCCTATTCCCACACCTCCCACACCTCCCCCTCTCCCCACACTCCCCGATTCCCGATTCCCGATTCCCGCCAGCCATCACCTCTTCGTTACATCAGGCTGCTGAAACCGATAGATATCCCGAATCACGTTTACCCAACCATCACAAAGAGAGGCTAATAAGCGATCGCCTTTTTCCTCAGTTGCTGCTGTGGCATCCCCGAGTACTCCACTCTGAGTCAACCCCTTGGTCAGCCAAGCAAAGGACAATTGTCCTTCCATACTCAATAGACTATCCTCGGGCAATCCCTGGGGATATTCCTTTACTGCCCGATCCATTTTCACTTGACCGGGGAGTAGACAGAGCATGAGACTAGTTTCTAAATCCCCCCCATGAATCCCTAATTCTAATTCTTTCTGGGTGGCTAATTCCTTGGCCATGTTAGGCACGCCCCAGGTAAACAAGGGGAAGACCATAAAGTCTTCATGCTTCTGGTGAATATCCCGTGCTGCAATTTCCATCACTTGGGGTTGTCCGCCATGGGAATTCATCAGTACTAACTTCCGAAACCCACACCGATAGATACTATCAGCCATTTCCATCAGCACCGCTAGCAAGGTTTGAGCACTAAGGGTAATAGTGCCAGGAAAATGCCAATGCTCATTGGATTTACCGTAATAAAGGGGAGGCAAAGCATAAGCCGGGATTTCTCGGTCTAAGCAGCCTAAGGCTTTGCCCAAGACTCCCACCCCAATCGCCGCATCTACAATCAGGGGTAAATGGGGGCCATGCTGCTCAATGGAAGCGACCGGCTGAATAATCACAACATTTTCTTTGTCTGGCATCTGTTCGATATCAGTCCAGGTCAGATAAGGGAAAAAGCGTTCTGGAGGAATGAAATTGTGCATAAGACTGGGGAGAGGGAACAGGGAGCAGGGAGCAGGGAGTAGGGAGTAGGCAGCAGGTAACAGGGAATAGGAGTAAGAAAATTAAATATACCTGATCAGGATGAGAAAGGCTATAGATTACTTTACACAAGTGGCTGATTAGGTTCAGAGACTCGTTCACGAGATTCAGAGACTCGTTCACGAGATTCAGAGGCTCAATCACCAGGTTCAGAGGCTGATGCGATCGCACTTGCCTAAATTAGCCTACCCTTAGTGCTATAGTTTTTTATTTATCAAGCATCAAAGCTCGATAACCAGCTTGGACAAAGTGCTTATCTGTAGTTAAAGCATCTGTTAAACCTTGTTCTTTCATAACAGCAAAGGAAATACAGTCAGTTAGACCCCAAGTTTTATCGGAACGAGCATAATATAGTTGCAAGGCACGTTGTAAAAGTGGTGTATCTACACTAACAACATACATATTTTCTGTCTGGTAACACTGTTGAATAAACTGAACTGCTATCACGCGATTAACCGCACTCAAAGCATTACCAACTTCTGTTAGCACGGCTTCAGTAACCCATACCTCCTTAGCATTTTTTACTCTAGGCAGTAGTTCCAGTGCTTTGTGATGGTATTGGTCGCGTTTATTTAACAAAGCTTGGATAAAAGCCGTGTCCAAGAACAACCGCTCCCCAGTCATAGCTCATCCTCAAGATTAGACTTAGGCGTACCATACAAATAATGGTCATGTTCAATAGCCCAGTCTGATGGTGCTTCAACTGTTCCAGCAAATTCTTCTAACACATCCCAGGCATTTTGGCTAGTAACTGTTTTCACTTCTGTCTCAATAGCAATCGCATAGCGCTTGCCCGGTTCGAGATTAACAGTTCTGTCTAATCTGTCTAAGCGTAAAACCTCACCATCGAAGATAGCTGTTACTACAGGTATCTTTCGAGCTTCTCTACTGTCAGCCGGTTGAGTTTTAACATCTTGGCGGAGGTGAATTTCCTGTATTAGGTCTGCCCAGCTAAAATCTTCTGGTAATTTATCAATTAATCTACGTGCTTCTTCTTTGAGATTAAGGCTTGCCATAAATTTTATCCTCCAAGTCATTAAGCTAGTGGGATCACTTTGGCTGATCAGGCTCAGAGGCTCAATCACCAGGTTCAGAGGCTGATGCGATCGCACTTGCTTAAATTAGCCTACCCTTAGTGCAATGGATTACTATAGACAAAAATTACCTATTAGTGTACCCAAAAACGAATTAGAAATCGCAGCATTACTTATGATACATATACAGTCTTGAACCCTTGATGATCTGACACCCCACACCCCACACCCCACACCCCACACCCTACACCGGATGACTCTAAATTTCACCCAGTTTTACAAAGCCACTAACCCAAGCAAAACCCTCGATCTCACCCAGGCAGAAGACCAGAAGCTCTATATCGATTTTTCTTCCGTCCGAGGGGGAGCACTGATTCAGCAACTGAAAGCGCAAATTACTCTATTCTCGGAAGACCAGCCCACCTGTCAATTATTTACCGGACATATTGGTTGTGGGAAGTCTACGGAATTATCTCGACTCAAGGCTGAGTTGCTAGCAGAAAACTTTCATGTGGTTTACTTCGAGTCGGATCAAGACTTGGAGATGAATGATGTGGATGTGGGGGATATTTTATTGGTTATTGCTCGCCAGGTCAGTGAAAGTTTGGAAGCTAGCCAGGTTAACTTACAACTAAAAGGCTTTAAAGCTTTCCTACAGGAAATTACCACATTGTTGGGTTCCGATGTAACTGGGGTTGAGGTTAAGATTCCCAAGGTTGGTGAGTTTGGGGTCAAGGAAAAACAGGGAGAGTATTCCTTATCGGCAGGGATTGCCAAGATTACCACGAGAGCTAAAAATAGCCCAACCTTGCGTAATCGGTTGCGGGATTATATCGAACCTCGTACCAAAACCATTATTGATGTAATTAATACCGAGTTGATTGAGCCTGCGATCGCTCAACTCCAACACCAGGGAAAACGGGGACTAGTGGTGATTGTGGATAACCTTGACCGGGTGGAAATTGTGCCGAAGTCTTGGGGGAGACCACAACCGGAATATTTATTTGTGGACCGGGGAGAACAGTTGCGCCAACTCAACTGTCATGTGATTTATACCATGCCCCTAGGGCTACGATTCTGTAATGATATCGTTCGGCTTACCAATCGTTTCGGGGTTGAGCCGAAGGTGTTGCCCATGGTGCCAGTGACGCAACGGAATGGTAAGGAGTGTCAGGAAGGAATGGCGCAGCTCAGAGCCATGGTAATGGCTAGAGCTTTCCCTAAGCTAGCACCAGCGCAACGGTTGCAGGGGATTGCGGAAGTGTTTGATGCACCGGAAACCCTTGACAAACTCTGTTCTAGCAGTGGTGGTCATGTGCGGGAGTTACTGGCAATGGTTCGGGATTGGATTATGCTGGAGGGCAAGTTACCCCTATCCCGGGCAGGGTTAGACCAGGTTATTGGTAGTCGCTGCAATAAAATCCGATTAGCGATTGATGAAGAGGAGTGGAAATTATTGCGTCAGGTGCATCAGAACCAAGAAGTAAGTGGTGACGACCATTATCGAGTACTGGTGCGTAGTCTATTTGTGTATGAATACTATGACACTCAAGGGTCTTGGTTTACAGTGAATCCGATTCTGGTAGAAACTGGCAAGTTGTAAGGGAGGGAACAGGGAACAGGGAACAGGGAACAGGGAATCGGGAATCGGGAATCGGGAATCGGGAATTGGGAATCGGGAATTGGGTTAGTAAGAATGCGCTTTGAGATTGATATTAGCAATTATTGGTCCCTTGAAGGAAACACCATGACACCGATTGCCATAACTCAATGACTAATAGTAAGCCAGAGGATCATCACCAACAAGCTAATCATCAACAGCTATTGAAGCAGCTGGCTTGGGCAATGGAAATGGGAGCCAGTGAACAGGAATTTTCCTTAATCTTTGCCCATTGTAATTATACCCAGTGGCGAGACCAGTTGATTCAACAGCTGGCAGAGGTTTGTTCGGTAGAGATTCTCCCGATTGGGCTAACTCCCGAGGTCACCCAGCTCTACAGGACTATATACAGCAAGATTCAATCCCAACTGGGACAACAACCGCCCCAAGGGATTATGGTGTATGGCTTTGAGGTGGTCAGAGACCTTGAGCAACTGCTGAGATTAGCCAATCGAGTCCGGGAAGAGTTTCGCAAACAGTTCCATGTCCCGGTTTTATTTTGGGTAGATGACCGAGTCTATTCCCAATTCCTGCGCTCCGCCAGGGATTTGGCCAGTTGGGGAACCGGTTCAACCCTGGACTTTCAAATCTCTACCGCTAACGTAATCGAATTTATCCAACAGGTTACTGATCTTGGGTTTGCTCAAGTCTTAGCTGCTGGAGCCGCTGGGGGTCTTCACCATGGACAGAATATCAGTAACCAGCAGGTGGCGGACTTAGGCCAAGCTTGGCAAGACTTGCAACATCGGCAGGTAGCATTAACGCCAGACTTAGAAGCCAGTGTGGAATTTATCCTAGGTCGAGGAATTCCCCATAATCTCAAGCAGTCTAAGAAGCATTATCAACGAAGTTTAAAGCTATGGGAAGATCTCCTGGGAGTTTACCCTTCTTCCGACCCCGAACATCTAATCCGATACGGATGTGTTCTCTTCTATATGGGGCAATGGTGGCGTACCTATGCTGATCAAGACCGGAATCAGGGTAAGGAACATTGCCTAAGGGCTAGAGACTATTTTTTGCGATCGCATAAAGCCTTTGATCAAGCCAAGCGTTTCGACTTAGTAGCTAAGTTTATCAATCCCTTGGGGGAAATTCTACAAAGACTAGGGCTATGGCATGAGTTATATCAGTTAGCTAAAAAAGCCTTAACCCTCCATCAAAAATATCCCAACCCGGTCTGGCTTGCCCATGATTACGGCTTTCTAGCGGCACAAGTCGCCATTGCTCGCTCCCAATGGCCTCGGGTCAAGAAATTGGCCACTAAAGCACTGGACATCCTTACCGATGCCCAGCATTCTGTGCAACGCCCTGGTGACCTGACTCTCGAGCAGTTGGACTGGGCGTGGGGACTTCATCAAGGTTGGTATCGCTTATCCTTAGCCAGAGCCTACAAGCATCTCGGTCAACCCCAAAATGGAATTGCCCATCTTGAGCTTGCCAAAGACCACACCAATCCTAACTTGAATCCCTATCAATATATTAAAATTCTCAGAGAATTGCGACAGCTCTACTTTGACCAAGGGGAGTATCAAAAAGCCTTCTCAGTTAAAGCATATCAGCAATCAATCGAGTATCAGTTCCGGTTTCGGGCATTTGTGGGCGCTAGTCGATTGTCCCTCAAGGAACGAATCAGGGATACTCAGGCAACGGTAAACGAAAAGCCGATGATTGTAGCTGATCAAATTGCTGCCTCTGGTCGAGAGCAAGCGATTAATGACTTAGTTGAGCGTATTGGTCGCAAAGACCACAAACTAACGGTAATTTATGGCTCCTCCGGCGTGGGTAAAAGTTTTCTACTTCAGTTTGGTTTAATTCCTAGATTACAGCAAGACAGTATTGCCGCTCGGGATGTCGAGCCAGTGTTGCTGACCGTTTATAACCGGTGGGAGCATAGGTTGGCTGAAACGATAATTAGAACAGACCAGGGGGGAGAGGGGAAGGAAATTCTGGACAAAATTCTCCACCAGCTGGGAGACAAGGCTGACACTAATCGACTGACGGTTCTAATTTTCGACCAGTTTGAAGAATTTTTCTTTCAGTATCCTCAGCCACAGCAACGGCGAGTTTTTTATCAATTCTTAAAGGACTGTCTAAACCTTGAGGCAGTGAAGGTGATTCTGGCCTTGCGGGAAGATTATATCTATTATTTATTAGAGTGTAATGACCGCCTGATTAGTTTAGATGTCGTCAATAATGATATTCTCAGCAAGGATGTCCTCTATTACTTAGGTAATTTTGATCAGCGCCAGGCGACAGCGGTGATTAAACAGTTAACGGATCAGGCTAAATTTTCCTTAGAACCAGAGTTAATTGAGCAATTGGTGGAAGATTTAGCAGCAGAAAATGAAGGAGTGCGTCCGATTGAATTGCAGGTGGTGGGAGCGCAATTAGAAACCGAGGCAATTGTGACCTTGAAGCAGTATCAGCAAGGGAGCGATAAGGCCAAATTAGTTGATCGTTATCTGGAGGCTGTGGTTACGGATTGTGGACCGAAATACCGAGAAACTACCTGGAAATTGTTGTTTCTCTTGACCGATGACAAGCAGCTTCGACCCATAAGAACTGAAACTGAATTAGCTAGTGTATTAACTTTACCCCCAGAGGAGCTCAGCCTGATTTTGGAGATTCTAGTAGGCTCTGGTTTAGTGTTTCAGATTCAACCAGGAACGGAAGATGGCTATCAGTTGGTTCATGATTATTTAGTAAGTCCGATTCGGAAGAAAGTTGAGGAAGAAAAGCGGATTTTAGATCAAGGGAAGCAAGAAGGACTAAAACTAGAACGAGCAGGAGTTGAACATCTTAGCCAATTTCAGTATAGCCCGTTTGATGCCTTACTAGCAGCTATGGAGACCGGGAAAGCATTGAAAGCAATGGTCACGAAAAATACTCCCTTGAAAGACTATCCTGCTGCTAATCCTTTACTGGCTTTACAACGAATTCTTGACCAGATTCAGGAACCTAGACTTGGGAATTATCAGGGTAGGGTTAGGCAGTTGCAATTCAGCCGGGATGGTCAGCGGCTGCTTACTGCTGAAGTTGAGGGAATGGTGAGGTTGTGGTATCTCAACACTGGGCAAGTCCAACAATTTCAACAATTTAAGGGGTATCGGGGTAAGGTTAGGCAGGTGGAATTTAGCCGAGATGGTCAGCTCCTCGCTAGCCTTGGAGAGGACGGAATGGTGAGGTTATGGGATCTCAAAACTAGGCAAGTCCAACCATTGAAGGGGCATCAGGGTAAGGTTAGGCAGGTGGCATTGAGCCGGGATGGTCAGCTGCTGGCTAGTGCTGGATTTGACGGAAGCGTGAGATTGTGGAACCTTAACACTGGGCAACTCCATGAATTGAAGGGGCATCAGGGTTGGGTTTGGCAGGTGGCATTGAGCTGGGATGGTCAGCTGCTGGCTAGCGCTGGAGTTGACGGAATTGTCAGGTTGTGGAATGTCAACACTGGCCAAGTCCAGGAATTGAAGGGGCATCAGGGTAGAGTTTACCAGGTGGAATTTAGCTGGGATGGTCAACTCCTCGCTAGCGCTGGAGTTGACGGAATGGTGATATTGTGGAAAGTCAACACTGGCCAAGTCCAAGCATTGAAAGATCATCAGGGTTGGGTTAGGCAGGTGGCATTGAGCCGGGATGGTCAACTCCTTGCTAGCGCTGGAGTTGACCGTAGCGTGCGCCTGTGGGATGTCAAAACTGGGCAAATCCAGGCATTGAAAGGTCATCAAGGTTGGGTTGACCAGGTGGAATTTAGCCGGGATGGTCAGCTGCTGGCTAGCGCTGGAGTTGACCGTACCGTGCGCCTGTGGGATTTAAGGGGTCGGCAAATTGCCCAATTCGAGGGGACTCGCCTAGTGTTCCACCCATATGGGTCGCAACTGGCTACCATAGACGAGGATACCATCAAGCTGTGGCGGGTGGACACCCTGGATGGACTCTTAGCTAGGGGTTGCGCTTACTTACGTAGTGATTTAAGGTATAGTTCTGTTAATTCGGAACTGAAGGCGTTTTGTGATGGCTTACTGGAAGAATGAATGTAGAATGTAGAATGTAGAATGTAGAATGTAGAATGTAGAAGGCAAAATGTAGAATTACAAATTCTCAATTCTTAATTCTCAATTCTCAATTCTCAATTCTTAATTCTTAATTCTTAATTCTTAATTGATTCAATCTCTTCCCGAGAAAGTTGGGTAATTTTCATAATAGTCTCCACATCTAAACCTTGTTCCCGGCAGGAACGGGCGATCGCTATTTTTTCTTGTTTTATCCCTTGTTCAATACCTCGAATTTCTGCCTGTTCCACTTGCCATTTGGTCTCAAGCTCTTGGGTACTCAGGATACTGGCTTCGTCACGCTTGTTGTTGATATAACGCTCATAAGCTACTCGTTCTTGTTCTGATAAATTATTAACTCGTAGCGCCTCCTTGGCTTGGGCTATTCCTTTGGCAGAAAATTCCGCTTTGATGTCGCTGTTTTTCAGAAAATAAATCCATTCATCTAAGGGGTTTTTCGCTAAATCCTTAAAATTCCTTACTTTCAGCAGGTAGTATTCTGGGAAGATATCTGCTACTTTATTGATGTGAAATTTAAATTCCTGAGTTTTTGTCGGTTGCAGGATATCCCCGAGATTAGCCCCAATGAACTCTCCCCGATAGGAATAAATATAGTCATCTCCCATTCCCAGGTTAAAGTAGACTATATTGATTGAGTAGACTTTTTTAATTTGACCGT
>NZ_JAAHHU010000194.1:0-9844 GCF_010672095.1 Moorena sp. SIO3I6
CTTTGGAGGCATTTCGGAGTGCCATATCTTACCGTTTTGTATGTTGGCTGCAGGAAAATATGGACGTATTTTTAAGATATAAAGCGAGTTTAGGCTTGATTTGGGCTTGATTTTTGCTAAAGTCCCACTAGCAAAGCCTATTGCCGCTTTTCTACCCGCTGCTCTGAGTTCACTAAGTTTGATCGAGACGGCCACAGTCCAATTGCTATCAGGAACTGCAACCAATATATAGTGCCTGCTATTATGATCAAAGGTGGCCAGCTTTAAGTTTGGGAAAAGTTCTGAATTAGCTGACTTTATGGTCAGTCCCTTCTGTTGGACTGTTTTCCCAGTTTCAACAGCTTCGAGCAAAATTTTTACGTTCTGTACAAGTACTTGATCCTTTGCCCCGAGCAGTTTCTGTGGCTGGTCTTTACTCTTCCCTTGGTAGATGGTATCAACAACAGCCACAGTGTCGTCTTTATTCAGGGCTAGTAGCTGCATAGATTGAGAATCCCCAATTTCCAAATCCTTCAGCAGGTTTTTAAATATGGTGCTGAAAACCGAGGCAGGCAAAACTCCTCTAACAACCCCTAGGAATTCATCAGTTGCTGGGTCTGTGATCGCTTTGCTGAACTCAATCACGAACCGATCGTCAGTGTGATCAAATTTCGTGTTAATCACCTGCTGACTGGGATCATTTTTTGCATATTGCCACCAGTATTCATCCCGTTGGAGAAAGTCAGGAGTAGGACTGTTGTAAGCCACATTAAACCCGTGCTTTTCGGTGAAAGATATCTCGGCAAACTCATACATTTCTGTAGTTTTACGTAAGTAATCATTGAGAGCTTGATTTGGCTGGATTAACCGGGTAGCCGAGAAAGACTCTTCAACCTCGTCGTAGGGTAATTTGGAAAGGTTTTGATCTTGAGAAACTTTGGCTGCAGTGCTAGCCGCCTCAACTACTAGAGGGCTAGCTGCCAAAGTAGCAGGTATTCTTTTTGCTTCCTCCAAAAATATATAGAAAACTCTGCCCGCAACTAGGGTTTCACTCTCTAATAGTTGCTCAGCTTGCTGTTGGGAGCTGCGGGAAATAGCACTGTAGCTGAATAGTCCAGCCAGACCTAGAGGGGTTAAAACCGCTGGGAGAATGGTCTTCAATAATTGAGTGCGCAGATCATTACTTTTCCTTTGTGGTTGGGAATTGTTGGAATCGGTGGGTTGACTTGATTGTTGATGGTAGTGCTGTTGTCGATCTTGGGTTATCCCTTGAGGTATGACTGGTAATTCCCAGGGTAAGTCTTTTGAACAATGCATAGGACTGTGACTATTTTTCCGATCAGGATAACTATAGGGTTTATAAACGAGTTGTGAAAATCCATAAACCAAAAATTCTTGGTATTACAGGAATCTTGGCCGGGTGAGAGTTCACAACCTATTTATAATTTATAGATTGACTACAGTTTTTAATGTAACCATATTTATCTAGGAATTAATCTCAGTCAATTAACTGAATTTTATGCCTTAAGAGTTACGCCAATTTAATTAATATACGCTAGGGATAGTAGTGATATAGTCATATCTAACTCTACAGGTAGAGTTTTTGGGAGTTTTTGTGTATGCTCGCAACTGCTGACAGTAAAAACTAAGGCTGGCTAAGAGATATCTAAAACTTCATCGAAACTTCATCGAAAATTTATCAAAGTATCCATCAATTGAAATAACTCTTGCTAAATAAAAAATAAGATATATTTTAAATTATTTTTATGATTCTTATTATTGAAGAATTTAATTGGTTTTGATGGTTAAAAATCTAGTAAACTCAATAAGTTATCAACAGACAATAATTCATCTGTTGACTGGTGTATCTATTGCTCTTATCCTAGGGCTTACCGCCTGCGAGAAGAAACAGTCTGCAAACCCATCAGTGATACCCGTTGATACTTCCCATCAACAAGTGTCGGACAATACTGTCCGGGTGGGTGTGCTGATCATTGATAGCGTGGATTCTGTCAAACAACGGTATCAGCCACTCCTAAACTACCTCTCTGGGGTGATTAATCGCCCTTTCTCCTTAGTACCTGTTACCCAAGAAAGTCAATTCATTGAAGTAGCCCAAGGTAATTTGCACTTTACCACCAACAATCCTCTGGCAGCTGTGCAAATCCGTCGGCTCTACGATACGGAATTTCTACTTACCCACTCTCGACCTCAGGTGGGTACAAAATTTGGTGGTCTGATCATCGTCAGAAGCGATAGCAATATCTACAAGCTGAAGGATCTGCAGGGTAAGAAGGCAGCCTGCGTGGCTTTTCAAACGGCGGCGGCTGGCTGCACTTTCCAAATCTATCATCTGCTTGAACATGGTATTGACCCGTTCCTGGACTTCAGCAGTTTTGTGGAAAACAAATCACAAGACAAGATCGTGCTTGACGTAGTCAACGGCAAAATTGATGTTGGGTTTATCCGTACAGGTCAATTAGAAAAGATGCTCAACCAAGGCTTGTTGGAAAACCTGGAACAGCTGAGAATCCTAGATTCGGCTAAGGACGAATTCTTCTATACTCATACCACCCAGCTCTATCCCGAGTGGCCAATTGCTGCGGTTAAGGGTACTGACCCGCAATTAGTCGCAGCAGTGACCGACGCGCTTCTGAATATCCCAGCAAATCATCCAGCCCTGGCAGCTGCTAAGATAGAAAAATTTTTACCGGCAGAGGATTATGGCTCCCTGGATAAGCTGATTGAAACGTTGACGCTAAAAAGTTGGCATGCTAATAGGGATCCGTTTAGGAATTCTGGGAACAGGCAACAGGGAGTAGGGAGTAGGGAGTAGGGAGTAGGGAACAAAAATTCTCACCATTCCTACACGGATTGCTATAGCATTTGTATTTGAGATGTAAACCGAGAAGGTGTTATTTTATTTTACTAAAAAACTCTGGAGCTCTTGCCCCTCTTGCCTTCCCCTCCTGGGAGGGGTTAGGGGTGGGTTCCTCTTGCCTCTTGCCTTTTTCGACAATCTATAACTTTACAACTTGTTTTAAAACTCTATATTATAGCAATCCTAAATCAATTGAGAGAATGTTTGTTCCCTGTTCCCTACTCCCTGCTCCCTGCTCCCTGTTCCGGTGATCCGCTGTTCCCTGTTCCCTTTGCTATAGCAACCCATTCTAGATTGAGTAAAGTACTAAGCCGAAAATTCCAGCAATCGGGATAATCAACAGCACCTTCACCCGGAACCGCCACAGGGCAACTAGGGCTGCGGCAAAGATCACCAGGCTGCCAACATGAAATTCAGCACTCCCAGCTACTACAATAGCAGCGGTAATGATCATGCCAATGACGGCAGGACGAATTCCTTTGAGCGCCGCCTGAATCACTGTAGATTCTTTGATATGTTTCAATAAGTGGGAACAGGTTACCATCAGCAGTCCTGGTGGTAAAAAAATTCCTACTGTTGCTACTATTGCTCCCGAAATCCCTTTCACCACATAACCGATGAAGGCAGCGCTGATCAGAATTGGTCCAGGAGTAATTTGTCCAATTGCGATCGCATTAGCAAATTCTGTCTGAGTCACCCAACCGTAAGTATTCACCACCACTTCTTGAATCAGGGGAATGAACACGTAGCCTCCACCAAATAGCATCAGGCTCATTCCCGAAAATGTCACGAATAGTTTCCCGAGGCTGGTTTCCCCCAAAAAGGGTAGGGGAATCAGAGACAGCAACAGAAAACTCAGGAGGATGACCAAGGTGATTGATAGCTTCAGCCAGGAAATCCCTTCAATTGACTCCTGAATGGGTTGAGCTTGGGAACTTTCCTGTCCCGACTGCTTAGTTTCACCTAACCAAAGCCATCCTACCAATCCAGAACCCACCACGACTAGTACAGTAATGTAGAATCCTCCTATTACCTTGAGTAGGACTGCCGCTATTAAAGCAATCACTAGTTCCCGCCAGCCTTTGATCGCTTTTTTGCTCATGCGGCTGGCGGCACTCAAGATAATCGCCACCACCGCAGGAATAAATCCCGCAAAGGCTTTTTGAAGTGCTGGAATTTCGCCGGCCTGGAGATAAGCAATGGTTAAACCAATTACCAGGATAAAAGAAGGGAGCAACACACCGATGGCACTGACTACAGCCCCATTAGTCCTCCCCAAGCGATAGCCCACATAGGCTACTACGTTAGCAGCAACTGGACCAGGTAAAACAGTGGCTAAGGAAATGCCGTCTAGCATATCTTCATGGGTGAGGAGTTTGTGCCGCCGCACCATCCGATTCTCCACTACGGAAATCAGAGCCATGAAACCGCCAAAGGCTATACTTCCGATCTTGAAAAAGTTCCAGAACAGAAACCAAAGGGATACCGACTCGGAATTTTCCGAGTTTACATGCAGTTTTTTTAACATAGTCAGTTATTTAAGCCACTACGGTCTGACGTGCTTTAATCTCTTTGAGCAGACTGGCTTGGCGATCCCGTCGCTTTAAGTCCTCAGGATCCATCGTTTGGCGGACCTCTGCTTTTAAGCTTTGGTTAATCGCATTAAATTTAGCGATCGCAGTGCTGCTGAATTTGATTTCTTTACTTTGAAGAATCCCAACCCGTTCGTAACCAAGAGCATCAAGTACATCTCCGGCCACTAATTCAAAAATCAGGATTTCCTCATCCGTAGCTTCCTGGAGAAACTTCTTAGTGTTTTGTTTAATGACAGGTTGGGTGACATTAGTCCATAAGGAGCTAGACGTTGCAGCATTCGATGCTTCCTGGGATTGATGGAAATCCAGCATCTCAGGAGTATACTGCACGCCTAGGAAATTACACAGATCCTGCAGAGTAGTCTCAGGAGAGCTGATTAGGGTTTCATAACTGATGCTGAAAAACCTATCGGGACTTAGGCGAGAGCGCATCTGGAGTGCTAAACGCTGAGCTTTTGCCCATTCTTGAGCAATATGGTAGAAGTGCTTTTCCCCAACCACTGCCTTCTTAAAAGAAAGCGCTACATCTCGACCATCCCGGTACAAATAGATAAATTTAGCGTTTTCCAAATAGGCGGTAATCTCTGGCAGGTAGTAAACGTTGGCTAAACTTTTGCAACACCATTGCTTTGCTCCCCAAGTTTGTCCCATAATATCGTAGACAGAGGCAAATATCGCCACCAAAGACCGCTCTCGGCAAAGGGAAATGACTTCCTTTGTATCTAAATTCACACCCTCCCAAGGGACGGGATTGAGTTCCACTAAACGACACACATCATTGACTAAGAGGGTAAAGGTGTCCGTTTGACTCAAATCCCCATAGCTAGGTAGTAATGGCATCATCCGCTGCAATATGTGAGGGGAGTGGGGAGCAGCGATATCACCGATCTGATTCAACATCAGGCGCAATAAATTAGAGCCTGAGCGTTGGGTGCCGATCATAAAAATAGACATAACTTTGAGCTATTCTCATCACTAGACATCTCCATAATACCATAAAATTCTACAAATAGAGTATAATGGAAGGAATTAGTCATAGATAAACTGGAAAAATGAGCAATTATACTTGGGAATATATTCAAAAACACCCTAAACAAACAAAAAGGTTATTAGGAATTAATTATGAGCAATTAATAAAACTGATAGAGCAAGGAAAGCTTATAGCTAAAGAAAAACAACAAGAGAATGAAAAAAATAAAATTAGACTTATTAAAGCAGGAGGTGGGAATCATCCAAAATTATCTGAGGAAGAACAAATAATTTTGATGTTAGTTTATCTGAGGCATAACTTAAGTTTTCAACTTTTAGGTTTGCTTTTTAAAGTAAGCGAGTCAACGGCTCATAACTTATTTAATTATTGGCAAAAAATCTTTCAAGAAGCCTTACCACCAAGTCGGTTAGAACAAGTAAAAAAGTTCCCGGAAGAAGTAGAACAGATTAAGGAAGAATTAACCAACTATGAATTGATAGTAGATAGTTCAGAGCAAGTCATCGAGAGACCTTTAGACTACCAAACCCAAAATAAATATTATTCAGGTAAACAAAAAAGACATACTTTTAAAAGTCAGTTTGTGGTTTTACCAAAAGGACAAGAAATTCTTGATGTAGTTGTGGGAAAACCAGGACCAATGAGTGACATTAAAATATGTCGCCAAACTTTAAATAAATTTGATGAACACCAATTTTTTAGTGGAGATAAAGCTTATGTAGGATAATCGCAAATAACTACTCCGTCTAAGAAACCTAAAAATGGAGAATTAACTGATTCACAGAAAGCCGATAATAAACTTTTATCAAAATCGCGAATTTTCGTAGAGCATTTGATCAGAAGAGTGAAAATATTTAAAATTATTAAAGATTTCGTTTAAATAAAAAGCGTTATGAATCGGTAATATTAACTGTTTGTGGCTTAGTAAGATTAAGAATTGGCTCTCTAATTTTAGAAATAACAGAATCGGCTGAATGTGGTCAAGTAATTGACATTGTAATGACTCATAATTTTACTCCAAATTTGGATAATGAGACTCCAAAACCTGATGAAATGGTTCCTATGGCTAAATTTTGAATCAGTTATTGACCCCCTTAGTTTGATTGCTGTGACTTGATTACAGATTATTGGAGATGTCTACTGAATTCCAATTGCTGACCTTGATCACCGATTAAGTAGAAGCAGCCATCAGAAAACGTTGTGGTTGCAATGCAGCACAATAAAAGCTTGGTCTTCACCAAACCAACTCTCCCTAGCTGTGAGTGGAGCGGTGTTTAGCTAACTAACCGTAAGCATATGCGCTACGCGCACGCTACGCGAACAGCTCTCAGCTCTCAGCTCTCAGCTCTCAGCGCGTAGCGCATATGCTTACAAATTGTTTAACAACCGATAAGCGCGTTTATATCTTGGTTGTAAACAAAATTATTGCCGGAAAAAGCAAAAGCTAAGAGGCAAAAGTAAAGATGGGAAAGAGATACAGAGTTTTATTGGACAATAAAAAAAGACCTCCTATGTTTACATCTGATTTATAAATCCTATAAACCAGATCACTCCTTCGTTAACTGATTACCAGATCCGGGATAACAGCCAAAAATTCAGCACTATGACTAAAGTAGACCGGCTAATTGATTGACATTAAGACTGTAGGTTGATGGGGTGATGGGATAATAATATCAAATTCGGTTGAATACCGATAATAAAAGTGTGGGGAGATGGGGAGATGGGGAGATGGGGAGATGGGGAGATGGGGAGATGGGGAGATGGGGAGATGGGGAGATGGGGAGATTTTTATTAAGGGTAATTATCCTGACATCATATAACACGCTTGTGAAACCAAATGTCATAGGATTTAATTGATCAATTCAGCAAAACTGAAGCCAAACTGAAACCAAACTGAGAAAAAAAGCAAAACTGAGACAACTGAGACAAAAACTGAGACAACTATTATGCTAACTTATGCTATATAGCGCCTCTGAATAGGATTAATTTCATCGGTTTATGATTCAACCTGAGATTAGTCTGAGAAAAATCTAAGCTCACCCTGGGCTAAGTATGAAAAAAATTATACAACTAAGCCTAGTTAAAATAACTGAGGTAAAAAACTGAGACAAAAACTGAGACATTAGGCTCTGATCCGAATGCCATTGTAGAAATATAGACACCTTAGCGACTAGACAACAGCGCTAATGCCCTGTTAAAACCGATGGTTTTTGCCTAAGGGTCAATGTTTGCCTGAGGTTACACACACTACACTGGTCTATTGCCGGTAGACCAGTGTTTACTTCCAGTCTCAACTTAATTCACTTGCATTCGGAGGAACTTTGATGTCAAACACTTTTATTCCCACTGGAGAAACTCTAACCGAGCCCGTAGTACTACCCGGAGTAGGGGATTCTTTAACCGTATTCGGTACATTGGATGTTGATGGTAGTGCTGTTGATATCACCGGCACTAATGCCAGCATCTTTAATGCAGAGACAGGCACAATTGATGGTAGCTTCAACGGTGTCAACTTCGTTAATGGTGGTGTTTCTTCTGGCACATTAACCAACCAAGGCTTGATTACTAGTGATAGTCGTCCGGTCAACATCGGTGGTCAAAACATTAGGGTGGATAACTTAGCCCAGATTATCTCCTCTGCAAGTCCTCGGGATGGTGTCGTTTACGCTGACCAGAGCGCTACATCCTATGATATTTTCAACGGTCGTGATGCTGTTATTGATGTCGGTGAGGGCAATGATGGAGATGCCATTTCTCTACAACTCGGTGCTAATGTCACAGGCAGTGTGGTTAATCAAGGTACGGTGATCGGACGTGGTGTGCCGGTCGGTAATAACCAAGCTACTGCGATTCGCCTGAGACAGGGTACTAATACTGACCTCTCAGTCTTCAATGGTGATATTATCAATGAAGGCACGTTGATCTCAGAAACTGACAGTGGTGTACTGATTGAGTCGGGAGTCGAACTCAACGGTACAATCGTTAACACCGGTACGATTGATGGCGCTTTCAACGGCGTTAGCTTTGCCAATGGCGGTACCTCTTCTGGCGCGCTGCAAAATTTCGGTACTATCACTAGTGCTAGTCGTGCCGTAAATATCGGTGGTCAAGATATTAGCCTGCAAAACTTCGGTGAAATTCTCACCTCTGCCAGTCCCCGGGATGGTGTCGTTTACACTGACCAGAGCGCGCTTTCCTACTCGATTGTCAACGAAAGAAGTGGTCTGATCGATGTCGGTGAAGGAAATGATGGAGATGCCATTTCTCTACAACTCGGTGCTGATGTCACAGGTAGTGTGATTAATCGGGGTACGGTGATCGGACGTGGTGTGCCGGTGGGTAACAACCGAGCTACTGCTGTTCGCCTTAGACAGGGTACTAATACTGACCTCTCAGTCTTCAATGGTGATATTGTCAATGAAGGCACCTTGACCTCAGAAACTGATGCGGCAGTACTGATTGAGGACGGAGTCGAACTCAACGGCGAAATCATTAACAGGGGCACTATCAACGGTGGTGTTGTTGCAGGCAGCCCTCAGGTGGCTATTGATGTTCAGGATGCTGAGGGTGACGTAACTATTGTTAACCAAGGCACTATCAACGGCGATGTTCTACTCAGTGCGGGTGATGATACCTATGATGGTATCGCAGGCACTGTTAATGGTACTGTTTTCGGTAATGAAGGCAATGACACTCTGATTGGTGGTAGCGTTAATGATGTCTTGAACGGAGGGGTTGGCAATGACTTGTTAACTGGCAATTCAGGTGCAGACATCTTCGCCTTCGGCAGTGAAATCTTCCAAGACGGTTTCCAGGACTTTGACCAAATCACTGACTTTCAGGCAGCGGATAGCTTTGATTTCGCTGATGAGTTCTTGGGCAATATTAGTTTCGGTCGCGAAACAGTTAGTGGTCAAGAAGCCGTAGTAGCCATCCTTGGCGGCGAGGATAATCTGACTGTATTCGGCAATCTTGATGCTGCTGAGCAGGCATTTAATGCATTTGTGTAACACATTAGTTTAATCCCAAGACTGTTCCGATTAGTTCTTACATAAAAGGTGTTTACCCAAGACTGTTAGCGATCGCTAGTTAGATTAGCGATCGCATTTTTTTTATAAGCTCAATAGCTTACATAAAAACCATATAGCAGTTTTCAATTGGGTGAGGTATAAATTCCTAGGGAGTAGGGAGTAGGGAGTAGGGAGCAGGGAGCAGGGGGAGCATGTCACCTTTGTAATTAGGTACATGGATCCCCCCTAACCCCCCTTAAAAAAGCTATGCTTTATAAACATATTTCTTTACAAAAAACTTGACAAAAGTAACTTGATATGATTAGTGTGATCAAAAAACTTGACGTCCCACGTTCTCGCTCAGTTTGTATAGGAAAAGCCTTTTGCCAAA
>NZ_JAAHHU010000195.1:0-9842 GCF_010672095.1 Moorena sp. SIO3I6
TTTGGCAAAAGGCTTTTCCTATACAAACTGAGCGAGAACGTGGGACGTCAAGTTTTTTGATCACACTAATCATATCAAGTTACTTTTGTCAAGTTTTTTGTAAAGAAATATGTTTATAAAGCATAGCTTAATAAGGGGGGAACTTAATAAGGGGGGAACGAAAGTGGGAAAAAATCCTGTTTACCTCATTACTACGAAAACTGCTATAACTATAATTTATAATTACAATTAATTATACTAATAAAACTGTAGGCGAAACCGCTAGGACAACTAACTATAGAGCTTCACATTGAGGCATATGGGGTGGCTGTTGGCTTGAGACTCCCAACTTGTGTCGTTCTAGCTATCCCAAGGGCGTTCCTTCTGGTGATCAAACTTCTGACAATCGCCTTTCGAGTCCTTTTTTCTATACCAGTAGGAAATTTAGATTAAATCACATAGAATTAAACCCTTGTTTATTTGATAGCGCTTATCCTAGTAATAAGGTAAACATATTTTTTTTCGGTTACCTTTTACCTATTACCTAAACTCAAAAAGTAACCTCAACCTTACCTAGTTGATAACTACTATATAAATACCCGTTGATGGAGCCGTAACTATGAGTAGTCTATCTGAACTTAAAAGCCGAAAACTTGGATTAATTGAATTAATCTCAATGGGATTTGGTGTTTATCTGAAAAATTTGAAGCCTATCCTACTGTTGTTTTGTACAATCTATTTCCCTTTGCTGATAATTTTGTCAGCTTTGAACCCGGAAAATACAAATAAGACTTAAGGATTGTTTCTGGCTTTTTTTGTAGTTGTTTCTATTGTTATAGGTTTAGCAAGTTTGACTATTACATAGCCCTATCGCTGATTACAGAAAATTCTCTTCATGGAAGACATACCACTTATCAGACTATAGTCCAAAAAATAGTTTCGAGTTTCATTCCTCTAGTTGGGCTATCTTTGATATTTAGTATTAACTATTTGATCAGATTTATACTACTTATAATCCCAGGGATAGTTTATGCGGTAAATAATCAATACTATGGGCTGGCTTTTATTCTCCGAGACCAAAGGGGAAAAGATGCTTTCGATTACAGTCGCTCTATCGTTGAAGGGAATTGGTGGAAAGTATTCTTCTTCATTTTTCTAAGTGTATTGAGTGTTTTATGCTTACAATTTATCTTGAATAGTGTCTTAACTAGTCTTCCTTTTATGAAAAATATTTGGGGTGATTTACTTTCAGTAGTTTTCCCTCAATTTATCGTCATCGGGATTACCATTGGTAATATACTTCTATTTCTTAACTTAGATTATCAGAAAAGTTTGGAGAGCTGATTAAATGGGAAGCATTCATAGGCTAGGTCAAACCAGTGACTTAAAACCAAGTTCTGTATTCATCTAAATAACCGTCGTAGTACAATTCTTCTTCTTCAAGGCAATCTGGAGTATCCACAGTCGTCTCTTCTGTTAAGTCTATTCCGTGATACTCTTGCTCTAGTTTTTTCATCTCTTCAAACAGACCTTGTTTCTTCAGCTTAGCTCTTTCTGCAACAAATTTGTTCCATTTTTTACACTTTTTCCTAGCTCGTTCTCCTGGGACGTTTTTACAGTTTACCGGCCTATAGTCGCTAGGTTCATAAAACTTATGTCCCCCAGGATGTTTTTTCTTTTTTTTCTTACTCATATTAATAGATTTTAGTTTTTATGGACTTCTAGAATTTTTGGCCGAAAGTCAATTGAGTAAGGTTTTATCCCAGATTGTTATAACTCACTAGTTAATCTCTGTATTATTATACCTCATAAGTAGGATAAACCCTATAGGTAATTGCAAGGCTTGGTTTGGCAATTCTTACCATGTCATTGGCTCTCTGCCTCAAGCACTTTCCTTTTCTAAGGGTAAAGTCAAGGGCGATCGCAATTTTTCGTTCGCGTAGCGTGGCCTACGGCCAATCACAAAGAGTTGCGATCGCTTTTTCATCAGTGGATACACCCTAAAAGGGTTCACGCTCCCAAGTTGTAGTAATACCCAACGTCTCAAAGGAATTTTCTAGCAGAGTTCGGAAATCCTTACTATAGCCACCAAACAGATGAACTCGTGGTTTTCGACCTGGAAAGTAGGGAGCATACAGAAGCACTTTAGTGCCGTCCTTCCAGACTTTAACGTGTTTGACCTCGATTACATACTCATCAGTTAACAAATCAACGTAGCCGACTGGTGACTCCACCTCACGCTCTCCACCTTCTCCCTCTTGAAGGATAGCTTGAATCATCCTTTCATCTTCATAAGACTGACCGGTATATTTTTTCTCGGCAAGAGGTTGTGGCATAGGTTCTCCAGAGGTTTCCATGTCTTCGAGAACTTCTGCGACTAAATTACTAATGCCTTCTAAAGCAGCTACCAGAGATGTGTCAAGGTGAGATAGACTGGGAAATTCGGCACATAATCCTACAAACTCCTCGTCTTCTTTTAACCATGTGATGCTATAAGTGTAGTGTTGGTGATTAACTTTCATTACTGTCCTCCAACTTATCAATAGCCTCTAAGACTTGACGAACTTGATAAACTTTAGCCTTTCCACTCTTTCCCTTTTGAATAGTGACACGAGGATTTCCTTACCACCGGGTCTTATAAATATAGGTCAAGATGATACAAACACCTGCCAGTCCAGAAACTGAAACCCTATTGATTGAGTTGCCTAGGACAATCGGGTTGTACGTCACCCAGGAACAGTTTACAGCCCTTGCAGCAGCCAACCGCGACTTGAGACTGGAAAGAACGGCACTTGGAGAGTTAATTGTGAACCCACCAACAGGCTGGAAAACTGGAAAACTAAATTGGAGTATTTCTGGAGAGTTGTATTTGTGGTGGCGTAATGCAGGGGAACCAGGTAAAGCCTTTGACTCTTCTACTGGCTTCATTTTACCTAATGGTGCGACTTGTTCTCCCGATGCCTGTTGGGTGAGCCGAGAACGTTGGCAGGCACTTACTCCAGAACAAAAAGGCACGTTTGCTAATATCTGCCCGGATTTTGTGCTTGAGTTACGGTCTAGCTCAGATCGGGTTCAGTCTCTGGAAGCTAAAATGACAGAGTATATCGACAATGGCGCGAGACTGGCCTGGTTAATCGATCCACAGCAGCGACTGGTGGAAATTTATCGACCGGGTTTGGCGGTGGAAGTGTTGCAGAATCCAACTGAGTTGTCGGGGGAAGAGGTGTTACCGGGTTTTGTGTTGGATTTGGGTCGGGTGTGGGGTTGAAAATAGAAATGCGATCGCTCTCTGTCTTGATGCAGTCGCTCATGGGGGAAACCCCCAAGACCGCGCTGCATCGCTCGAAAACCCTGCACTTAAGTTGATTCTGATCGCGCTGCCAAGAATTCCTCCGGTAGCATTACGGGAACTGAAGATGACACAAAATCAGATATATTGCGTGTAACGATCAGGTCGAGACCTAAGGCAAGTGCAGCTTCACTGCTCACTGCATCCTCAAAATCCGTCATGGAGCTTTGCAGAGCAGCTCGAATCACCTGATCGGTTATGCTGGCAACTTCAATACGTTCTAATAAAGTTGATAGTAGTCTCAGTGCAACCTCACTGCCCACCTGACGACGCAAAATATAGAAAATATTGGTTATGGCATGGCCTGAAACATATCCTTCAACGTCTTCCTGGGTTACTGTATTTAATGCTTGTGCCGAAGCAACCACAAATGGTTGGCGTTGAGCTAGAACATCAAGTAATACGTCGCTATCAAACAACACCCGTCTCACTTGTATTTTGCCTCAAGATAATCGATGTACGACTCTTTGGAATCCTCTGGACTTAGCTCAACCACACCAAGTAGGCTTTGAGTCCAAGGATCAAGACCAGTCATTGGTGTTGAACTTGAGCTATAAGACCTAGATAACAGGGTTTCTTGTTCAATTGAGGCCAAAAGGGACTGGACTAAACGCCAGCGTACGCTTATTGGTAATTGCAATGCTTGGTTTTGCAATTCTTGCCATGTCATTGGCTTTCTTCCTCAAGAACTTCCTATTCTAATTGTAGAGTATCGGCCAGTAGCAGTGATGTGATCCCTGCCTCAGTTATCCCCAGGTAAAGGCAGCTTTTAAGGCAGTCTGAATTGGCACCGGGACTAAATAGTCTCCGCCTGCCACCGGGTGAGGGATTGGGGATGTCGAGTTGGTCATCAATTCTCGAGTGCGATCGCGTAGCGGCTCAATGCGCGCGCATCGCTTCTTCCAAACAGTCAGCTGCTTCAGCTAAGGCTTCTTCCATGGAATCTCCCTGAGTAATAGCTTCTGGCAAATCCTGAAAGTTACCACAAACCCGCCATCAGACTGGTCAGGGGTAAATGTAGCCGGGAATGAAAATCGACTAGTTGTAGATTCTACCATGGGAGTATTAATCCTAGGATAAGCCATTCCATTACTGATAATTTAAACAGGTGCGTTACACTTTGTTAACGCACCCGACAAGATCGGCGATTAGCCCAAAGGGCTACGCTTCGCGATCGCACTTTTATTGAAATTAAAAGCTTCTGAGTACCTAAATATCGTTGCGTATGAGTTTTTTATTCAAACTCATTCAACAGAAGTCAAAGGTTGTCTTAGACTTGCTTTCAAATTTTCGGACACGTCTACTACATTCAACAAATACATATATCACCTAAACTGTTAGTTCATACGTACGTACTCAACAGTTAGATAACCTGTGTTGTCGGGATAGTTTGCATCATTCATCAAAAAGGCACAGGTTTGATCTTTATACAGTGGTATTTCGGGATTCCTGGTATATTGATATTCTTCTAAGGGTATGTCACAGTTTATAATCAGAGAAAATGGATCATACTGAGGATCCATCATTTGTCCTCGATTCCAGTAATCTGGATCCCCTTCAGGTCCACATTTATCTATATCCGGTCCTCCTTTCCATATACCGTCTGCGTGAAAAAAGTAATCTCCATAGTCAGAAAATTTAGTGGCGGGGTAGAAAACTTTAACACCTTGTTCGTTATTGGCATACACCTTAAATTGTCCAGCCAGGTCGAGTTTGATAGGCGCATCCGCCAACGCAGAACCAGCCATGAAGTTGAGTGTAATAAGGAACCCAGCAAAAACAATGAGGAAGCTCTTCAAAATCTTGTTAAGTTTCATGTAGATTTAACCTCTAAATTTGGATAAACCGATGGACAAATTTTACTTTTTGTCTTCAGTCTCTACACTTTAAAGACGATTCCAGAGAGCCTTTTCTGAATTTTTTTAGTTGGCTTTTTTTATAAATAAGTCTCAAGACAGGGTTTTTCGAGGTACACAGAATTTCTTCCCTGTTCCCAATTTTGAAGTTTCCTATTTCCTGCTCTGTTCGCGTTTGGCCGTGGGCCACGCTACGCGAACGCGCAGCGGAGGCCGTAGGCCAAAACGTGGGCTACGGCCTTAGCTCTCTAAAACCCAGAAATTTGTACCTCGTCCAAAAAGCGATTCTCTGAAAGAGCCGCTACGGGATTATCGGTACAAGCCGCTACGGGAAGGCACTTTATCGAACTTTATAGCAGTAGCCGTAGGTTGGGTTGAACTTTCTGAAATCTAACTCTCTCAAGGTAACAAAAGGGAGAGATAATGTTGGATTTCATTGCCTTGAGTCCAACCTACACGATGGGTGCATCTTTTTGTTGTAAATCTATAACTGTTGGGGACTATGGGGAGATGGGGAGGTGGGGAGTGTGGGAAGAATGGGAAGATGGAGGAGATTTTTATTAATTGGTGCAGGCTGCCTTTCACACACCGCTGCTTCAACACACAGACAACCATGTTTAGGGTTGCATAAATGGGGGATGATTTTAAGAGTTTTGTAGAATGGCCATCTTGGTGGAACAGGCATCTTGGTGAAATGGCCATCTTGGTGGGGTGGGCATCTGGCTGTGGAATGGCCATCTTGCTGGAACAGGCATCTGGCTGTGGAATGGCCATCTTGGTGGAACGGGCATCTTGCCTGTTTCAATTTCCGGGCAGGCAAGATGCCCACCCCACTGATATTTATCCCGCCCCTCAGCAATGCCTCATTGTTGACTTCTAACTTCTGATCAGAAGTAGCTGCAACAGGAACCGACTCAGACTCCTGCACCAATCGCACTACCTCCTGCACTTCCTCACCAACACCACTGTCCAGTTCTTCCACCGCAACAGATGATGTCACCGTCTCGCCCACAATCGGTTCAACTTCCGCATTCGGCTGGGACATTTCCCCAATTGCTGACTCAGTTGCCTGATTAGTTGGTGTAACCGATAAATCCTGATCAGTCTCATCCTCACCGATAAAATATCCCCTCAACTCCTCTCGCAGAATCGCTCGCGCCTGGGAGATGCGCTTACAGACATTCTGGTAAGAAATCTCTTGCTGTTGGGCTATCTCTCGATAAGACAGTTCTTGATAAAAGTGCAGGATAAAGGTCTGGTGCAGCCGAGCAGGTAAGTTATCAATGGCACTGCCGATAGCAATCTTTTTCTCGTCTGTTTCCAAAACCCTTTCTGGGGTATCGTCACAGGAAACCAATCCTTTTTCCTCTGGAATCCCTTCTATATCCTCAACGTGGTTCGCGCTGCGACAATGTTCTCGATGAATATCCACGCAGAGATTATGAGTCAGCTTTGTCAGCCAAGCCTTAAAATTAGCAATTTTCCCGGCAAATTTTTGCACCTTCTCCCATGCCTTGAGCATCGCTCGACTCAGGGCATCTTCAGCATCGGTAGGGTTTCCACCCATCCACCTGAGACAGCGATGATAGAGATAATCTTGATATTGCCGCCATTGCTGCCAAAACTCTTTCTGTGAAAAGTGATGGGATTGGCCGAATGCAGTAGAACTGGCTTCTAATTGAATATTTGACATCATAATTGATTGATCAACACAATGGTGTATGGTCTCCACTGGAGTCCAGGGCTGATTTGTTGTAGTAAGCATTCAGCTATCAGCTATCAGCTATCAGCCGTGAGCCTTAGGCTGACGGCTGACGGCTGACGGCACCTCAAGTAGCACCTCAAGTAGCGCATATGCTTACGATTTGTACTCCACATTTTTGACCTCGATACCCGATCACCATTTGAGAGTATAGCGGTTTTTAGTCTGTTAATCTCATAAAACTCATGTAAAAACTCATGTAAAAACTCATGTAAAAACTCATGTAAAAACTCATATATATGGTTTTTATATAGGTTGTCAACAAAATTATTGCTCAAAAAATCAAGAGGCAAGATGCAAAACGCAAGAGGGGAAAGAGATTCAAAGTTTTATTGTCCAATCAAAAAAGACCATACACGTTTACATCTCAAATAAAAACCCTATATACAGTCGAAAGTGGGGAGTCAACAGAAGCGGTAAATGGGGATAATTATCCCTATATACCCATTTACAGCTTATAAAAATCTGACGAAATCGCGTTTATACAAACAAAATCAATGGCTGTGAGGGGAGCAACACCCCTATTTTGCCGCTTATCTGCTATTATATGCTATTATATGCTATTATATGCTATTATATGCTATTATTACACTCCCCTGTCAGGGAGTCCCAGCAATAAAAATAGTTAACAATATTTAATAGTCAGCTGGAAATTATATAAGGTATGATAATTTAAGGTCAGGAGAATAAATCAAAGGAGGAAAGTAAGCCTTGAATGCCTGCCATATCGGTAAGCTCCCTACTCGCAAGAAACGGGCAAGATGCCAGTTCCACCGAGAGGAGTGCTATTATCCCTTTAATCGACTGGTAGCTGAAAAAAATTGGGTTTCAAGCCCCGTCCTTGGTTAGAGGGCTTTTATCTGATTAGTTATAATCAAAGAGTGGCCTAACACAGACAGGATTCGTCGGTACTGTCATAAACCCCACGAGCGTTTTGCGATGTTAGCACGTGAGTCGCGAAAAACCTCATTAAAAACGTATGGATCCGTGCCAGATACCGAAAACCAGTAAAGCTTTCCTTAAAAACTAAAAAGTACCGTGTGCCCCACGGAAACTGAGGAAGCTCAACGCTTAGGGAGATAAGCCCACTGGGGTTAGTTAAGTTAGGCTAGGTATTTTGTTTTTAAACGGATACTCGGCTTAAGTATTGCCTTTGGCGGATAACTAGCTTTAAGGCATGTCGAAGAACTAAGAATCCCCGCTCATAAGCGGGCGGGGAGTGTCAATCAAGACTAGCTATCTATTCGTATATTCGTAAATTCTGATTTATGGGTATGATTGAGCCCCACCAAGACTCCCCACCAAGACTAGGTATCATAGTAAATAACTAGTAATAACTAGTTATTAATACTAGTAAACCTCCTAGGGTTAACTGCTGTTTAACTGGGGTGCCATTGCCCAGTGATCAGCTCTAAAATTGGTGGCTCATTCAGGGTAAACCCATATAATTTGCTGATTCCTATAGTCCTATAGTGTTTTTTAAATTCAACAAACACTATAGCTTTTAGTTCCCAAAAGGGGACGGCAAAACTTCGATAGCTCGTTTCGGTGTGTCACGTTTGCTCGAGCACTTAAAAGGTGCTTATTGATAAATTGCGGTGACATTTTAGATGAATATTGATTGTATTCTGGAAATTGTTGACCGTCAACTAAAAGAGAGTCAACATCGACCCCTTACATCCACAGAAGTAATTATGCTGGGTGGGATTTGGCAGTATAGAACTTATAACCAAATTGCCCTCGAAGCAGGTTATAGTGCAGGCTACCTTACTAATGTCGTTGCTCCAGATTTGTATCAGCGACTCTCCCAGGTGATTGGCCAGCGGGTAAACAAGAAAAACTGTCGGGTGCTGCTGGAGTCTTATGCCACCACCCAAGCATCCCCAGAGACAAACCCTTTGAACCCAGATCTGGTGAAGCCAGAGCTGACGGGAAATGCTGCCAATGAAACCCATGAGATACTACCTTGCTATCCCAGTGGCTCAATCCCTATCAACTCTCCCTTTTACCTAGAACGCTCTTCCCTTGAGGAGCAAGTTTATCAAGAAATCAAGAAACCGGGAGCGTTAATCAGGATTAAAGCTCCCAGAGAAATGGGCAAAACCTCTCTGCTGCTGAGGATTCTTGACCATGGCAACCGCCTGGGCTACCATACTGTCAGCTTGAACCTAGAGCAAGTCGAGCAGGTAATTTTGAGCAATTTGAATCAATTTTTGCGCTGGCTGTGTGCCAACATCGCTCACCAGCTTCAGCGTAAACCGATGCTAGATGAGTATTGGGATGAAGACCTGGGCAGTAAAATTAGCTGCACCCTCTACTTCCAAGACTATCTACTAGATTTAATTGATACTCCCCTAATCTTGGCATTGGATGAGGTGAGCCAGATTTTCGAGCATCCCCAAGTCGCCAAGGATTTTTTACCTCTGTTGCGTTCTTGGTACGAAGAAGGGAAAAGACTGCCCATCTGGCAAAAGCTTCGCCTGGTAGTGGTTCACTCCACGGAAATTTACGTTCCCCTCGAGCTTAACCAGTCTCCTTTCAATGTGGGGCTGCCGGTTCAGTTAAACAACTTCAGCCAGGACGAGGTGCAGCAGTTAGCTCAACGCTACGGACTCGACTGGATAGGTCCCGAAGAAGCTAGACAATTAATGGTAATGCTGGGGGGACATCCGGCACTGGTAAACTTAACGCTCTATCATCTTAGTCGCAAGGATATAACTCTTTCCCAACTGCTAGCAAGTGCTCCCACTGCTACCGGAATTTATGCTAATCACTTGCAGCGTCATTGGGCAACATTGGCAAAACAGCCGGAATTAGCACAAGCTCTTGATACGGTTCTCAAGGCCACTGAACCTGTGCCCTTAGACCCCATCCTAACTCACAAGTTAAGCAGTAT
>NZ_JAAHHU010000196.1:0-9763 GCF_010672095.1 Moorena sp. SIO3I6
GATACTTGCCAAGGAATTGCTGATTGCGTTGAATGTTGCCCAGTGGCGTGCATTCATCCAGGACCAGGGAAAAATGCCCTGGGGAGTGACTGGTACTGGATTGACTTTTCTAGCTGCATTGACTGTGGCATTTGCGTGGAAGTCTGTCCAGTTGAGGGCGCTATTATACCAGAAGAGCGACCGGATTTGCAGAAAACACCATAATTTTTCGGGATCACGCACGCTATTGGTGTACAAACTATTCCTATGCCTAAAAGCATAAAACTTGGGGATTGTAGACCGTTGAGAAATAGTTCAAAAATTTCTCCCCTACTCCCCTCGATAACAGCATTAAAACTCAATACCAGGTTGTGCTTTAATCCCCTGCTCTTTTAAAGGATGCTTCACTAATGTCATCTCTGTGACTAGGTCAGCTCGTTCAATTAGGGCGGCTGGTGCTCCCCTACCGGTTAAGATGACATGGGAATCAGTGGGTTTTTGGTCTAGTCCAGCCAAAACTTGCTCAATGGTTAGATAGTTGAGTTTCAAGGCTATGTTAATCTCATCCAATAGCACTAGCTTAATGTCAGGGTTACGGATAAACCCTAAGGCGGCATCCCAGGCGGATTGGGCTTTTTCGATGTCTCGCTCTCGATCTTGAGTCTCCCAGGTAAAGCCTTCGCCCATGGCATGGAACTCTAATTGAGGGGGATTGTTATCAGTGGCTACTGTCCAGTGCTCTAAGGCAGCTTTTTCTGCGGGTTCCCAAGCACCCTTGATAAATTGTACAATCACAACTCGGTAGCCATGACCAAGCGATCGCAAGACCATGCCTAAGCCAGCTGTGGTCTTCCCTTTGCCGTTGCCGGTATGAACCACAATCAGACCTTTTTGTTTGGAGGCTTTAGCTAGGCGTTGTTCCTGTATTTCCTTGCGTCGCTGCATTTTTTGCTGATATTGCGATCGCGTTAGGCCAGTGCCAGAGGAATCAGCGGTGTTTACCGATTCTAGACCTTGGTTGGAATCACTGGCAGACTTGATTGTGGTATTCATGGGTTTATGATCAATTCATTTTCAGGGACTCTCTAGCATACAGCATCCCTTGACTGTAATGCTTCTAAAGTATCCCTGCCAACACCAAGAAACTTATGGTATCCCCAAAACAGAGGAGTGCTGCTGATCAAGCTATCCCACAACAGCTGACGCGATCGCAAAAAATGTCAAAGAAAATCCCAAAGAAAATCTCCATTGGGGTGCTTTTGGCCTTACTCTCTTGCCTAATGTTGTCGTTTCAGAATATAATTATATATGTAATCTTTAATCAATCTTGGCTCTTTGGTCTACAGAATGTTGAAGTGGGAGGCTTGATGGCTCCTGGTTTAGGCAACTCCCTGCTGATTCTGTGGCTAAAGATGTTGGTGGTAGTACCGCTGATGGCATTTGTGGCTAGGTTACTCTACCCATCGGTGTGGCGAGATATTAGGCGTTGTGCTCACTCGGGGGACTTGCCTTTATTTAGCCAGATGGTGGCGAGTAGCTTATTTCTATTTTTATCCCAAGTGCTATTATACCTATCATTAGGTCTTATTAAACCAGGGGTAGCAATCACGATTTTTTTTATATATCCCATTGTGACGGTGATCTTGACAGGATTGCTGTTTGGTAATCGCACAAATCTATTTCCCTGGGATCTATATCGCCCACATCTAGTTCGTGGTCTAGTCATGGTTGGTGTGGTGGGCGGAGCGTTGCTGATTTCCCTGCCTAGTCTCGCAGCTAAGCAGCCCTCTTCTGAATTGGGAGTTATAGCTGCTGCTGGTGCGGGTTTGAGCTTCGCTGTTTACATTATTCTGACCCAAGTCAGTGCTAGAAAGCTCAACCCGATTCCTTATAGCTTTATTAATTTTACATTAATTTTGGTATTTTCTAGCCTGAGCTTATCATTTCCCCTAGATCAATCCTGGCGCTTTTTTGTTGAACCCAGCCACAGACTTGCTTTATACTTCAGCTGTCTGGGGTTGGGGGTAATCACCTTAGTGAGCTATCTGGTGCAAAACTTTGCCATCAGGCTCATTGGTGGGCGTCCAGCTTCGATTATCGGGTCAACAGCACCAGTGTTAACTACCGTCTTAGCCGTGGCGATTATTCAACAAGGTTTAGGGTTACAGGAAATTATCGGATTGTTTCTGGTAACGTTAGGGGTGGTAACCCTAAGTATGGAAAAATTACGGCATCAGAGTTGGAAACGATCACAGTAAAGAAAAAATTAAGCGTAATTGGATATTGACCAACGTGGCACAGGTTATTCTGGAAAACGTTTTTAAAAGTGTTCCCGCCCGCAAAGGGGATACTGTTGTTGCACCAGTAACAACGGAACCTAAGGTGACAAACAACGAAGAGTCACCAAGCCTTGAAGCAGAAAAGTCTGGACAGACACCTAAAACCGTTAATATCTTGCGGCGCATAAATCTGGAAGTCAACGATGGCGAGTTTATGGTGCTGGTTGGTCCTTCAGGCTGTGGCAAAAGTACTCTATTGCGGATCATTGCTGGACTAGAGGAATTGACTGCGGGCAAAATCTGGGTGGGGAACAGACAAGTCAATGACTTACCACCCAAAGAACGAGACATCGCTATGGTGTTTCAAAATTATGCCCTATATCCCCATCTGAGTGTCTATGAAAACATTGCCTTTGGACTCAGACGAACTGGCTATGGGCAAGTGAACATGGCAGAAGACTCTAATGGGAACTCTAATAG
The DNA here is from genome assembly GCF_010672095.1 of Moorena sp. SIO3I6. Classification (NCBI taxonomy): domain Bacteria; kingdom Bacillati; phylum Cyanobacteriota; class Cyanophyceae; order Coleofasciculales; family Coleofasciculaceae; genus Moorena; species Moorena sp. SIO3I6. The sequence continues at coordinate 2,739 of NZ_JAAHHU010000196.1, forward strand.
TGTGCATTGGGGCAAGAATCTGCCACCCCAAATCAAGCAAGGGCTTGTGGCTACAGGCATGTTGAATGGGGAAGTTCGCTCGAATCTGGAAAATGTGTTAACCACAATGACGCGATCGCTTCCTCGGGAACTGCGATACCTGTCCGAACGAGAGAAAAAGATTGACCAGCAGGTTCGCAAAGTAGCTAAGTTGCTACAAGTAGAACACTTGCTGAATCGATTGCCAAAGCAGCTGTCTGGGGGACAAAAACAACGGATTGCTCTGGGACGGGCAATTTCCCGTAATCCCCAGGTCTTTTTAATGGATGAACCCCTTTCTAATTTGGATGCTAAACTCCGGGCAGAGACTCGCAGCCAAATTGTGAAACTACAGCGGCAGTTGGGTACAACTACGATCTACGTCACCCACGACCAAACGGAAGCGATGACTATGGGGGATCGGATCGCCGTGATGAAAGACGGTCGCATCCAACAGATTGCTGCTCCTCTAGAAATATATAATCAACCGGCTAACCGGTTTGTGGCGGAATTCATTGGTTCACCACCGATGAATTTTATCCCGGTTCAGGTGAAAGCCCCTCGGGTAGTGTGTAATTCTCAGTTCCGCCTGACCCTCCCAGAAGTTTGGGAACCCATACTGCACCAGTATGATGGTCAATCCTTAACCTTAGGAGTTCGTCCGGAACATATGAATATCAGCGCTCCTGCCCCCAAAAACTTGATGGTTACGGTTGAGATAGTGGAAGCCCTAGGTAACGATACTTATCTATCCGTGAGTATCCCCGAAGACTCTACCGTTCTTCAGGTCAGAGTACCACCAGATAAAATTGTCAGAATAGGTGAGGAAATTTGGCTGTCTATAGACCCAGAGAAGATTCATTTATTTAACCCCAATGATGGGATGGCCATTCCTAAGTCTGATAGCTAAGTCGTAAGTTGCGTAGGGTGCGTTAGGGACGGGCTCGCCCTGATTTTCTTGGTAGCCAGTATTAGCACAATCCGTCCCGTAACGCACCACCCAAAAGGCTGACTAGACTTTGCCCTAGTTGTCGGAAACTTCTGCTCTCGAAAGCAGAGGAATTGATCCAAACAGGATTATAACGTTAGTTCCTGATTCAGATCCCCCTAAATCCCCCTTAGTAAGGGGGACTTTTGCGTGGAATTTCCTTCTTTTCTGACGACTCCCGACTCCCGATTCCCGACTCCCGATTCCCGATTCCCGATTCCCGACTCACTACTCCCTACTCCCTACTCCCTACTCCCTACTCCCTGCTCCCTGCTCCCTCAAAAATATTTTTTTACAAAACTTTTCAAAATATGCTATAATATAATATTTTTTGTGCTACAATAAAATTGTCCCCGTTAAAATTGACGGCAAGAGCCAGCCTAACGATCTTCCTTGGGCGAAGGCTGGCTCTGGGTCCCACTTAACTGGCAAGATGCCAGTTCTACGAAGGAGATACATTTATTATGTACTATGGTAGAAACCTATACCCATGGGTAATGGTTAGGCTATTGCCACCCATGGCACCAGTGGTTTTCGCTCGGTTCGACAACCTTTGTGATGCCAAGAGCTATGTGCAGCCTCTTAAACGGCTCATGCCTGATGCTAAGTTCCTTATTTTTTTTGATATTAGTCTGCCTATGGATCAAGAATAATAGGTAGTTAAGGAATGAATAAGAGTAGAGTGGGCATCCTGCCCGCTCGAAAATAAGGAGGAAACTGGCAAGATGCCAGTTCTACGCAAGATGCCCATTCCAGAAAACTCTTAAAATCATTCCATTCCACGAGCAACGCCCGAAAATAAGGAGGAAACTGGCAAGATGCCAGTTCTACGCAAGATGCCAGTTCCACCCAAGATGCCCATTCCACCAAGATGCCCGTTCCACAAAACTTTTAAAATCATTCCATTATTAACCCCCACACTAGGTGGTCGCAAAGTGCTCCCGCAGCAAATCGTGGATGAATCGATAGCGTCCACCCACTTGCTTGATCAAGCGGCGTTCTGTGGCATAGCTCAGGAAATCGGCGTAATTCCAGGGGATTGAACCACTGCGCCAGAGAATGAGGCGGAGGACGAAGTGCTGAATGACAGGTCTGCCAGCATATGAAAAGCCAATTAACATTGCCATCCCAAAAGTAAAAATTAATGCTTCGAGTGGTTCAACATTCTCTGCCGAAACTAGACTAAGTGATACAAAAAATAATAAAGTTACAGGCAAACTAATTAAACTAAGAATAACGGTATTTTTAGCAGATTCTTTAATCCCCTGATTGGGTTTATTTCTGGTTTTTATTTCTTCTCCACTCAGCCCTCTAATCAGCCCTCCAATCAGCCCTCCAATCAGCCCTCCAATCAGCCCTCCAATCAGCCCTCCAATCAGCCCTCCAATCAGCCCTCCAATCAGCCCTCCAATCAGCCCGAAAATCAGCCCGAAAATCAGCATGGAAATTATTTGTTTTCTTCTTTGCAATAAATTTTGCAATGAAAATGTAATAGTTTCATAAGGCTCTATACTATCAGAAATTAGCCCTCCAATCAGCCCGAAAATCAGCCCGAAAATCAGCCCGAAAATCAGCCCGAAAATCAGCCCGAAAATCAGCCCGAAAATCAGCCCGAAAATCAGCTTATACAACCACTTTGATCGGGAGTTATTCAACAAAACAGGCTGCATTTTTTCAATCAAAAACTCGGTTTTTTTTTGCTTCTTCAATTGTTTAGCAAGCCAGGCTAACCAGCGCCTAGTCTCCTCTTCTGAATAACCTCGACTGTCATGCTTTTCCTGTAGTTTACGGTCAATGTAATTCTTAAATAACGTTTTACGGCATTCGTTCTGATAGTCTTCCTTTGCTTTAGGATCCTTAAAATATTTCTTTCCTGGCTTCAACCCATCGGGATAAGCCAGGGGAATTAAATGTAATAGCAATGGCATTCTGGCTAACTCTAGCAACCCATCTGAATCTTGCTGAATTCCTGGCCAGAGGCGACCCTTGAACCCCTTTAAATAATTTTTTATCTGCTGATCTGTCAAAGGTTGCAGACAGACTTTTCCGCGCATCTCCAGAATTTGCTCACCGGCTTTGTATTCTTCTTCGCGACAGCAGACCACAATTTGAGGAACTTGTTTGACAAACTGATTTAATTGCTGAACACATAACCTCTGTCGCTCTAAGCCCAACTCATCTAAACCATCCAGCAGAGGTAACAACTGACGGGTGGTAATCCACTCCTGAGTAATGGCTTCGGGGAGAGTATAACGAAACTTTAAATAAGCTGCTAACCATTCAGCAATGGGTTGGTCATCTTTCCAATCAGAAAGTTCAGCAATAATTGGAATAGGTTGCTCTGGCTGCTCCTGGGCACGTGTAATTAAATCCTTGGCCAAATCCAACAGCATGGTGGTTTTTCCAGAACCGGGGGCACCGAGAATCAACAGTTTCCCGGCAATATGCTTTTGGTTAAATACCTCAATAACCTTTTGACCTGGTTCAGATTCTGTCGTTACTCCCGAGAAAAGTACTGCCAGGTACTTGGTGATCGATTCCGACAATGAACGAGAATTGCTAGGATTCACAGTATTTTTTTCCGGACGATCCAGTTGCTCCCTTTGGTCTGCCATTACCAACTTAATCAAGTGGTGATTGTCCAGGGAGTAATAAAGGTAATTGTTAACGTCTGCTGCTATTTCTGCTAGCAAGTGTTGTCGCCATCCCTGTAAATTTCCCTGTGGAATTTTTTGAGGGATTTGAGTTTGCTTTCCTGAGCTAGTTTTGAACAAATACCACATTGTAAGGAAGGCGAAGACGTAACCAATACCTAAAATCCAGTAGACTTGTTGGAACCACTGGGTATTGTCTTGTGCTGATTTTTGAGAAACTAAATTTTCTGCTTCATGAGCTAAGAATACATAAACTATTACGCATAGACCAAATACTATAATTTTGTGAAAGAGAGTTTTTTGCTGGTCAAAGCGATTGATCAAAAGTCCGACAATACAGGTAAGTAGTCCTAGTAGTAACTGGAGTAGTCTTTGAAGGACGTTGGGATTGGTCAGAAGTTCAGCAAGGTTCATCTCTGAAGCTACCTCTGTTTTATCACTCTATGAATTTTTTACGAATTATCGATATAGCCAGTAAGATCAAGTCTGCTTGAATACCCATAATTAAGGAGAGGGTGGGGAGATAGGGAGATGGGGAGATAGGGAGATTTTTATTAAGCGATGCAGCGCGGTCTTGGGGAGGCAGCGCGGTCTTGGGGGTTCCCCCGGAGACGAAACCTGATTACGTTGAGCCTTTATGGTTGGTCGGCTATGCAGAAAAGGGGTAAAACTTATTGATTAAGGCTCAACTGTCTTACGGTAACTTCTAACCATGAGCGACTGCCGTGGTTTCCCCCATGAGCGACTGCATCAAGACAGGATAATTATTTTGACTTGATATAAAAAAATTAAATAGTCTACGCAGTTTTAGAAAACAGGGGAGTGGGTCGAGTTTGGGAAGTGGGGGGAGTGGGATCGCTTTCTAGTTACTTAATAGCTCGTTACTTAATAGAAAAAAAATTATCCGGAGTTGATTTATATCAACTCCGGCAACTATGTAAACTCACCAATCAAAGGAGTGTATAGGCTTTCTAGTTACTGAATATAGCGTTGATCATCCTGATGACGTACATTCAATTTTATTACCCCTACTCCCTGTTCCCTGTTCCCTGTTCCCTAAAAAAATGTACTTCACCTAATTTAGAACTGCTAAATCATTCTACGCTCTCACCATCATCGAGCAATTGCTGAAGATTTTCCAGTTCCAATATATCTTCTCGATTGACAACTTCATCACTAATTTCAACGAGAGGATATCTGAAGTAACGCTGGTTGTTGAACATAGTTCTTCCTGTGTCAAACCTATTGCTTCCTTCCTGAAAGAACCGTTTACTACTATTTGTATTACCAAATAAGCCAGAGAAATTTTGGTTCAATTGGAAGTCAGAGGAAAATGACTGAGCCTGGACATTAGAGGTGATGCCAAAAGTTAAGGAAACAACTGTCAAGGCTAGGGTGGTCTGTTTCCCAAACCTGGTAAGGATATTAGTTCGGCTTAGATTCATGATATTATATTAATTTTAAGCACCTACTAAAATAGAATCCAAGTATTTTGCTAGAAATTCCGGAATCTAGTCATAAAACTACACATTCAAGTAGGGTGGAAAAGTTCTCTGATCTAGAAGACTCAAAAGAACAAAACTGTTTTTGCCCACCCAACAAGCTAATCCTCTACTTAAATAAAATAGTTGAGCACACTAATTACAATAAAACCTATAGCAATTCTGATCACAAGTGACATACACAATATTTTTTACCTGTTCCCTTTTACCTCTTCTGAGTTCCCTGTTCCCTGTTCCCTACTCCCTGCTCCCTACTCCCTACTCCCTGCTCCCTGTTCCCTGTTCCCTGTTCCCTGTTCCCTGTTCCCGACTTCTGCAAGAAGTCTATTATTGCAAGCTCTCACCATCATCGAGCAATTGCTGAGGATTTTCCAGTTCCAATAGGTCTTCTCTATTGATAACTTCATCACTAATTTCAAGGATAGTATCTGCGGAGGAAAGGTTGTTGTTGACCAGATTTTTAAGTTCTGTGTCAAACAGCTCTCTTCCTTCCTCAAAGAATCGTTTACTGCTATTGGTATTATCAACAAAGGGCAATGACTGAGCCTGGACATTAGAGACGATGCCAACAGTCAAGGCTAGGGCTGTCAAGGCTAGGCTTGTCTGTTTCCCAAACCTAGGAAGGATCTTAGTTAGGGTCGGTTTCATGATGTTAGATTAATTTTTTGCACCTACTTAAAAATCCAAGTATTTGGCTAGCCATTCCGGAATCTAGTCATAAAAATACAAATTAAAGTCAGGTGGGCAAAGTGATCTGATCTAGAATAGTAATTTAAACGCAACGGTTTTTGCCCACCCTACAAGCTAGCTACAAATTAAAGTCAGGTGGGCAAAGTCATCTGATCTAAAAGAGTAATTTGAACGAAACGGTTTTTGCCCACCCTACAAGCTAGCTACAAATTAAAGTCAGGTGGGCAAAGTGATCTGATCTAGAATAGTAATTTAAACGCAACGGTTTTTGCCCACCCTACAAGCTAGCTACAGTCAGGTGGGCAAAGTGATCTGATCTAGATTAGTAATTTAAACGCAACGGTTTTTGCCCACCCTACAAGCTAGCTACAGTCAGGTGGGCAAAGTTATCTGATCTAGAATAGTAATTTAAACGCAACGGTTTTTGCCCACCCTACAAGCTAGCTACAAATTCAATTCAGGTGGGCAAAGTCATCTGATCTAGAAGAGTAATTTGAACGAAACGGTTTTTGCCCACCCTACAAGCTAGCTACAGTCAGGTGGGCAAAGTCATCGCTTGATCTAGAAGAGTAATTTGAACGAAACGGTTTTTGCCCACCCTACAGGCTAGCTACAGTCAGGTGGGCAAAGTCATCGCTTGATCTAGAAGAGTAATTTGAACGAAACGGTTTTTGCCCACCCTACAAGCTAGCTACAGTCAGGTGGGCAAAGTCATCGCTTGATCTAGAAGAGTAATTTAAACGCAACGGTTTTTGCCCACCCTACAGGCTTAAATAGAATCCAAATATTTTGCTAGCAATTCCGGAATATAGTCATAGCCATCTACCCCAATCACAGGAATAATTTTTGACCGTTGCTGTGCCAAAAGGGTTTGGAAGCCTTCTTGCCCCATTTGTCCTTGCAAAATACTTAACAGACCGGCTGGTTTGCGCCAATCTTCAGACCCAATTTGCTCTAATAGATAGGCTCCTAAACTAGCGGTGTAAATCACTTTCTGCCAATCTTGCTGGCTGTAGCAAGCTTGGGCTAGGTAGGCCAAATTCACTCCTTGTAAGTACAAATCCCCAGAAAATTGGGCGGCTTGCCAGCCTTGTTCTAAAAATGCGATCGCTTTTTGATACTGCTCAACCACGACATGGGCAATTCCCAAACTACTGAAACACAAGGCTTTAC
>NZ_JAAHHU010000197.1:0-9709 GCF_010672095.1 Moorena sp. SIO3I6
GTTAGGAACATTACCCGAAGCTTACTCTATTTTTGGTCCAGTGGTGGACGTTCTACCAGTCATCCCTGTGTTCTTCTTGCTGCTAGCCTTTGTCTGGCAAGCCGCCGTGGGTTTCCGGTAAACTTCTGCCCCGCTAGAAAACCTGTTTGGCTCTAGGGGTTGGTTTTATGGATAAATATTGACAAATTTAGACATATCTCCCAAAAATCTCGCTAGTTGTGTCAGAAGGGAGTAGTACAAACCCAACGGATGAATCCGGGGGTGAGTAACCTCAATACCTGACCAACGTTTGTCTCTGATAAAGACTACGTAATCAATAAGCCCTACGATTCATCCTACCTATGAACCACTTAGGTCATGGTGGGATGATCAGTTGGCAGGGTTGATGATGGTGTAGATTAGTAGTGCGCCTGTAGGAAATATCAACCAGGGATTGAACCGAATAGTGTGGATAAAGCAATCAAAAACAGGAACGTTCGTAGTAGGGTATCCTGTGAGTAGTAAAGCTTGCCGATATCTGGGATAAATACTATCCACTGATGGTTGATATAAAATACAGGAAGCTGTTTGTATAGGCTAAGTGCAAATTTTTGCCGTCAAAACTGTCAATGTGGAATTACCCAAGATATTAGTCAGGTGGGCATCAACAATTGGGATAAGGGTGGTTGACCACGGCGAACTTGAAGACAAATTTAATATGCTCCGATTGATAGCTTGACAGAATAATCACGACTTGCTTCCTAAGCAAAAAAAAGCAAAATGGTAGTGTAAGCAACTTCGCTTCCATTGCTTCTGCTCAATCGATTAAATCGATCGGGAAAATATTCAGAGCAACCTTTCGGACTTAGATCAGGGCTAAGAATCAAGGAATGAGTCACTACTCTACAGGGTGATTAAACTGTTAATCGTATGATTAATAGAATCATCAAGGGTGAACATCAAGGGTGATTATTTCTAGTGATAATGATTATATATGAGTGCTCAGCTGGTAAAAGTGGCCACAGAAGAGTCACCAAACAACTCAAAACTTAGCCCCCAGGCGGAAAATCCCTCCCCCCCGCCCCCAAAACCGACGAAAGCTTGGTCGCGGCTGAAACGCTTGGGGGAATATGTTGGGATAAATCCAGCATTGATAGGGAGTTTGGCCGTAACTGGTTTAATGCTAGGGTCTAAGCACCTAGGAATGTTGCAGTTTTTTGAGTTAAAGGCTTTCGACCGGATGATAGAGCTGCGACCAGCTTTACCACCGGATGACCGCCTCTTAGTAGTAGAGGTGACTGAGCCAGATTTAAAAGGCACAACAGCTCCAGGAGGGTCTTCAATCAAAGATGCTGTAATGTATGAGGTATTACAGAAGCTGGAGCAACATCAACCCGCTGTCATTGGTGTCGATATCTTTCGAGACAGTCCAGTAGAACCGGGTCATGGCGAATTTTCTGAACTACTGCAAAGTAGCGATCGCATAATTCCAATTTGCTATCGGGGTCAATCAGAAGCATCCAGTGTTGCAGCCCCCCCAAACATTTCTCAGCATCGTGTAGGCTTTGTTAATCTACTTGAAGATCCCGATGGAATCGTCCGGCGGGCTCCATTATTTTTTGACAATACCAGTGATAATACCAGCATCGTGGGTTGCACCACCAGATTATCATTCGGCTTTCAGTTAGCCCGAAGCTATTTGGAACAGCGGGGAATCAAGCCCGAAAACATCTCCCGAAAACAGATCAAGCTAGGAAAAACAGTCTATAACAAGATATCTCCTACTGCTGGAGGTTACCAAAAGGGGGATACGGGAGGCTACCAAATTTTATTGAATTACCGCTCTGCTGATCACCTTGCCGATACCGTTACCTTAACTAAGGTTCTGAATGAGGAGATTGAACCAGACTTGGTCAAAGACCGGATTGTCCTAATCGGTATGAATGCTCCTAGTATCAAAGATGATGACTTCTTAACACCCTACAGTTTTGCTCAAAAAGAAAGCAAGCATATGCAAGGAGTCATGATACATGGTCAAATCGTGAGTCAACTGCTCAGTGGCGCACTTGGAGAGGGAAGAGGACAGTTTTGGTTTTGGTCTGAGTGGACAGAAGGCTTGTGGATTTGGGGTTGGACACTAATAGGGGGCGTGTTAGTTGGGGTAAGCCGCAACACTCGACAGTTAGTACTGTCTGAGAGTATTGCTTTAGGTATTTTGGTAGGAACATCCTACCTGCTATTTCTCAACTCAGGATGGATACCTGTCGTGGCACCTGCGTTGGCATTAATCCTTTCGGGTACTGGTGTAATGACTTACACCGGTTACAAGGCTAAACAGGAGAGTATAAAAGCAGAGCAAGAGCGCCGCAAAATTGAAGCAAAAGCTCAAGAACAGGAACAGAACTTAGCCTTGTTACAGGCGTTGTTGAAAGAAAAAAACGAAACCATCTCCAGCACTAACACCAAAACTATACCGATACCACAAACCGATTTATCTCAAGAAGATGCCACAGCAATTTGGAACCCAACAGCAGGTGCAGACCCTGATGGCACATCGGTAGAGTACCGACCCGAACATAACCTCCTAGCTGGACGCTACCAAACCAAGCGTGTTCTCGGTTCGGGTGGGTTTGGTCTAGTCCATCTAGCAGAAGATACTCAGCGACCTGGTTCACCCCAGTGTGTGGTCAAGCAATTGAAACCAGCTCGTAGCGATCCGCAATTCTTGAAAATTGCCAGACGCCTATTCCGCACTGAAGCAGAAATATTAGAAATCTTGGGTAATCATTTAAAGATTCCTAGACTACTAGCTTATTTTGAAGAAGATCAAGTATTTTACTTAGTGGAAGAATATATTCCCGGTCAGTCCCTTAGTGACGAATTGCCAGTAGATAAACGGCTTGGAGTGAAGGAAGTCGCAGATATACTGAAAGATATTTTAGAAATTCTCGTCTTTATCCACAAATACGGCGTCATCCACCGGGATATCAAACCTGGCAATATTATCCGTCGTCAAACTGATGGTCAACTGGTACTAATTGACTTCGGAGCAGTTAAACAGATTAAAAGCCCAGAGCAAAGTGAGGAAAAAAATGATACGGTTGCCATTGGCTCTCGTGGTTATGCCCCACCAGAGCAATTAGCGGGACACCCCAGTTTCAATAGTGATATTTATGCTTTAGGTATGATTGGGATTCAAGGATTAACTGGAATTCGTCCCTATCATTTGCCCATTTCCCCAGAAACTGGTGAAGTGATCTGGCGCAACCTGGCAGATGTACCTGAAGAATTTGCCCAAATTATAGAAAAGATGGTAAGCTATCATTTCGCTGACAGATACCAGTCAGCTGAGGTAATCCTGCAAGATTTCTCCAAAGTGATTGGTGGGTGAAGTATCCCAACAAGATCCGCTGAAGTTGGGGCTTCCAACTGGCGTCACAAGGACGGTCTTATTCGTCTTTCGGCAAAGCCGACGCTTCGCGAACAGGATTTCCCGTTTCATCCGCCGATGCCACGTTGGGTACTTCCGCGTACACAGAAAGTCCAGAACTGAATCTGGTGATGGTCTTACTCAGCGTCCACAGGCAGCTGCCCGTCTTCCACAGGCAGTAATTCTTTTTTTGCCGCTTGGTTTTCGCGGTTTATAACTGGTGTTCCAGTCGATTATGTCTCATGACATCTTGCGCTTGCCTTTTCGGTTCGCTTAGCGTCGGCGAAACCCGAAACGCTGTGGCGAACGGTGGTCGAGTTCGTTCACGCGCTTTGACTACATCTCTTATCCACCTAGCTCAACTATTATCAGCCCATGCCTGACCATGTAAACCTAAGCGAGTTATTTTCATAATAGCATATAATCAATCGTTCGGCTATCCATCCCCACCTTCAAAGTTGGATGGGGAATTTCGCCGATTTTTGTTAAAGCCATGGAGGAAAAAGCCAAGAGGGAAGACTATGGAAAAAATACCTTTAACTATGACTACACCTATTACTGATAATATCCAGCAGATTCGTCAACAGTTAAAGCCTAATGTCCGTTTAATTGCAGTTAGCAAAACCGTATCTGTAGACAAAATGCGGGAAGCCTATGGTGCTGGAATTCGGGATTTTGGAGAAAATCGCTTGCAAGAGGCTTGTGCTAAGCAGGAACAGTTACAAGATTTAGAGGGTATTTCCTGGCATTTTATCGGTCACTTACAAAAGAATAAAGCCAAACTTGCTGTTCAAACAATGGACTGGATCCATTCCGTTGATGATTTAAAGTTAGCCCAGAGTTTAAATCGGCGGGCGAATGAGTTAAATAAACGACCTAAGGTTTGTTTACAAATTAAGATTTTGCCCGATCCTAATAAATATGGTTGGTCTGTTGAGCAGTTATTAGAAACGTTACCAGAATTAGAAGCTTGCGATTCCTTAGATATTCAAGGGTTAATGACGATTCTTCCCTTGGGGTTATCGGAATATGAAATTTTTGATGCATTTGTAGAAGTTGCTAAATTCAAGGAACAGCTTAATCAAACAACTCAGTTAAACTTAAAAGAAGTATCAATGGGAATGTCGGGAGATTATTTGCAGGCTATTAAAGCAGGAGCAACGATGATTCGCCTAGGGAGCAAGATTTTCGGCAAACGTCAATAATTCTTGAGCATTTTTAACGGTATTTTGCCGTGCGACCCCGCTCGGGTTTCCCGACAAGCGTGAACGCGCAGCAAGAAATCGGTCAAATTGGCCAAATACTGCCAATTTGGCTAGCTTTACCATACCTAAGACCAGACAATAAAGGAGGTCGGAGTTGGATAGGAATAGGTGATCGAATAAATGTTTAACTTGAATTTCGTGGGGTTGGAAACAAATACTACAAATACTAGTGTAATTCTCATAGGTGGCAGTGGCAACGATACTCTCAACGGTGGCTCACAGGATGATACCCTCAAAGGTAGAGCTGGGGATGATATTCTCAATGGTCGAGGGGGTAATGACCGTCTTGAAGGGGAGGAGGATTCAGATGTTCTCAACGGTGGAGAGGGCAATGATACCCTGATTGGTGGCTCAGGGAATGATGTCCTTACTGGTGGACCTGGTCCTAGCTTTGGCTTGAGTTTGTTTGAGGTTAAACAGACATCTGATCATGATTTCCTCGACGGTGGCACAGGAAATGACACGCTCAACGGAGCAGATGGTAATGATACCCTAAAAGGCGGAGCTGGTGATGATTCCCTTTTAGGTGATGTTCGTAGGCGTTTGACTGGAATTCCCATAAACTATAATCCAGGTAGTGACATCCTTGATGGTGGAGACGGCAATGACATCCTCGAAGGTGGTGGTAGCAGTGATACTCTCATTGGTGGAACTGGCCATGATACCCTGATTGGTGATGGTGATGAGCAAAATGTCTTTGGTGGCGGGAATGATTATCTAATTGGTGGCAATGGTGATGATTCTCTAGTAGGTGGGGAAGGAAGGGATACCCTTACTGGTGGTCACGGAGCTGATATCTTTAAATTCACATTTACAAATCGTCCATTACCGATCTTCCCGCCTTCAATGCCTCCATCACAACCGCTACAACCTTCAACGGGAATCAACATAACTGATAGTTTTCTATTATCGAGTAACTCTGACTCGGAAGTGCCACGACCTGAAAGCGGAATTGACAGGATTACAGATTTCAATGTCCAAGAGGGAGATAGGATTGAAATTGATAGTTTTGGAGAACTTGATATTGATAAAATCTCCTACAATAAAACTACAGGTGCTCTGTCTTTTGAAGAGCAACAATTTGCTCAACTACAAGCAGGTCTTAATTTCAGTCCAGAGCAGCATATTGATTTACAAGTCTTCCCTCCTCGTTCCTTTGTTCCCCCTCCTCCTAGTGCGTTTTAGGCCAATTTAGTAATTGGTAATTAAGATTTTAGTAATTAGATTAGAATTACCAATTACTAAAATCTTAATTAAATTTTGCCGAGGTCACCCCTTGAGAAGATTTGGTATTCAACCTGACTTGATATTATTCCCTATTCCCTATTAATAATAATTTTATTCGGACAAGGAACACCTTTCTCAAAGTTAGTAATATTAGATAGTGTAGTTTCAGCAATGTTATCGAGGGCATTTTCAGTGAAGAAAGCTTGATGAGCAGTAATAATTACATTAGGAAACGTGAGTAAACGTTCAAAAATATCATCTTGAATGACTTCATTAGACAAATCCTCAAAAAACAAGGCAGATTCTTGCTCATAGACATCCAGAGCGAGATAGCCAATTTTCTTAGACTTGAGCGCACCAATAATGGCTTTGGTATCAATCAATCCCCCTCGGCTAGTATTAATTAGCATCACACCTGGTTTCATCTGCTCTAGAGCTTCGGAATTAATCAGATGATAGTTTTCAGGAGTTAAGGGACAGTGTAGCGTGATAATATCAGAGATAGCAAAGAGTTCAGCTAGCTCTACATACTTGACCCCCAAAGCTTGACACTCCGGGTTTGGATAAGGATCATATGCCACTAATTGACACCCCATACCAGTGAGAATTTGGGCTACGATAACACCAATTTTACCAGTTCCCACGATGCCTACAGTTCGACCATGCATATCGAATCCCAAGAGTCCATCTAGGGAAAAATTTCCTTCTCGTACTCGAGAATAAGCACGATGTATCTTGCGATTCAGGGCTAGCATTAAGCCAATCGTATGTTCAGCGATCGCATAGGGGGAGTAAGCGGGAACACGCACTACTGTCATGTCCAATTCTGTCGCTTTTGTGACATCCACATTATTAAAACCAGCACAGCGTAGAGCAATCAGACGAGTTCCCTGTTGCGCCAGCTTTTCCAACACTTGTCCGTTGAGGGAATCATTGACAAAAACGCATACTGCTGGACATCCTGATGCCAAAATAGTCGTTTGAGTATCGAGGTGCGGTTCAAAAAAAGTTAATTCATGACCGTATTGGGAATTAACAGCTTCCAGAAACTGTCGGTCGTAGACTTTGGTACTAAAGACAGCGACTTTCATAGAGGTAATGCCAAAACCAGCTTAATTAAATTGTAGATAAAAATTTAAAGAGTAGGTTTAAAGAAAAGGTTAATTTTATGGCAAGCATTTAACATTCAGCTCTCAGGGGTCATGTCAATGCTTACCTTCTCTTTTATTTCTTTGAAGTTTAACACAGAGCAGTGGTAGAGATTGACACCAATTACCACAGTCTTAAATTAAGTTAAAGGATTAACAAATAATGAGTAGAGTGAGCTATAAACAATAGCTTGGATGCCTAGCAAAAATCATTGAGTCACATCTGGTTGCTTTGCAATCCGTTCATGATAGTTTTGATGCTCCCAGCTGTCAACAATAAAGGAAGAATTAATCTTCCCGATTGGATGACATTGTCTTGATGCAGAGCGGGAGTGGGGGTTTTACTCAAGACCGTAATGGTGCGTTTTCCGTAGGCGAATTAAATTCGCCACGGGTCGCACCTCTGCATCGCTGGATGAGGATTCTTAATTATCCACAAACGTAAATTTGTAAACCTCTTAAAGGAGATTTGTCCATGGCAACTGTCAAAGTGGGTATCAATGGATTTGGTCGTATCGGACGACTCGTATTCCGTGCTGCCCTCAACTACCCAGAAATCGAAGTGCTGGGCATTAATGACCTAGTTCCACCACAGACTATCGCCTATTTACTCAAATACGACTCAACCCATGGTCGTTTCAAGGGTACCGTAGAAGCTGAAGCTGATGGAATTGTGGTCAATGGCAAGAAAATCCCCTGTGTCTCAATTAAAAACCCAGAGGAGCTGCCTTGGACGAAACTCGGTGTGGAATATGTAGTAGAATCTACTGGTCTATTTACCACCTATGATGGGGCATCTAAGCATTTAGAAGCGGGAGCGAAGCGGGTGGTAATCTCTGCTCCTACTAAAAACCCTGATTTGGTTCCCACCCTGTTGATGGGTGTCAATCACGATACCTATGACCCGGGTATTGATACTATCGTTTCCAATGCCAGTTGCACAACTAACTGTCTTGCTCCCATTGCTAAAGTGATTAATGACAATTTTGGGCTAGCGGAAGGGTTAATGACTACGGTCCATGCCATGACTGCTACCCAGCCAACGGTAGATGGTCCAAGTAAGAAAGACTTTCGGGGCGGGCGAAGTGCTGCTCAGAACATTATCCCCGCTTCTACGGGTGCGGCCAAAGCTGTAACGCTAGTGTTACCGGAACTGAAAGGTAAACTTACCGGCATGGCATTACGGGTACCAACACCGGATGTATCAGTGGTAGATTTGACCTTCAGGACTCAAAAGGCAACCAGCTACCCAGAGATTTGTGCAGCAATGAAAGCAGCCTCAGTTGGGGCGATGAAAGGAATTTTGGGCTATACAGAGGAGCCAGTGGTGTCCACCGATTTTCAAGGGGATCCTCATTCAAGCATTTTCGATGCTGGAGCGGGAATGGAACTTAATTCTAATTTCTTTAAAGTTGTCTGTTGGTACGACAATGAGTGGGGTTACTCTAACCGCATGATTGACCTGATGTTATCTATGGCAGCTAAAGGTTAGGTCGCCCGTAGCAGCTAGCGCAGGGAAAGGAAAAATCACTAACTACTTTCCCTGACTAGAAACTGGAGAAGGGGAAGAGGCAGAACAGACTCGAAGATACCCCAAGTTGGGAAAGACCAAACTTTCTCGTATCCCAGAAATAGTAAAGCAGATGCGATTCGGCGTTCGCGCAGCGTGGCCTACGGCCACAGCCGACGCTACGCGATTGACCGTAGGTCACGCGGGGCGCGAACGCATCTGCTGACTCGGTTTGAGATTAATAAATTATTGGTGATTAAGTAAAGGAAAGTATTTTCCTTGCCGATACTCCCAAGTGATGCCCTCGGGATCCCGAGAGCGACTCCACTGGCTGAAGTTTGGGTCAGTGCGCATCCTCTTGAGTAACCTGTCCCCACAACGGAAGCGATCGCAGAGCTTTTTGACACTGTAGGGTTCTAGTGAAATCCCCTGGGATGACCCATTAGTGGTGGGAGTAGTATCCTCTATTTCAGGTTCAAAGGTGTCTGATGATTCTTGATTAACCTGATTAAGCTGATCAACTAAAGGAAAGTATTTTCCTTGCCGATACTCCCAAGAGATGCCCTCTGGATCCCGAGAGCGACTCCACTGGCTAAAGTTTGGTTCAGTGCGCATCCTCTTGAGTAACCTGTCCCCACAACGGAAGCGATCGCACATCTGTTTGACACTGTAGGGTTCTACTGAAATACCCTGGGATGACCCATTAGTGGTGGCAGTAGTCTCCTGTATGTCAGGTTCAAAGGTTTCTGATGATTCTTGATGAACCTGATTAACCTGATCAACTAAAGGAAAATATTTTCCTTGCCGATACTCCCAAGTGATGCCCTCGGGATCCCGAGAGCGACTCCACTGGCTGAAGTTTGGCTCAGTGCGCATCCTCTTGAGTAACCTGTCCCCGCAACGGAAGCGATCGCACATCTGTTTGACACTGTAGGGTTCTACTGAAAAACCCTGGGATGACCCATTAGTCGTGGGGGTAGTCTCCTCTATTTCAGGTTCAAAGGTGTTTGATGATTCTTGATCAACCTGATTAACCTGATCAACTAAAGGAAAATATTTTCCTTGCCGATACTCCCAAGTGATGCCCTCGGGATCCCGAGAGCGACTCCACTGGCTGAAGTTTGGCTCAGTGCGCATCCTCTTGAGTAAC
>NZ_JAAHHU010000198.1:0-9687 GCF_010672095.1 Moorena sp. SIO3I6
TGATTTTGCGACCGCAGTCTTGGGAAATCCCTGTTAGTTTAATAATGGCTCTCACCACTCCTCTCCCAATCCTTGCCTAAATCCTAGTCTCTATCACTGTTTCGACTACTTTTGCCTAATGGATAGCTTATTAAGGGGGGCTGGGGGGGATCATAATCTTGCGGAAAACTTTGAAAACACGCCCTAGGGTTAATAACCACAGAGTCTTGGATGGTACTAGCTAGTAATTCGGCAATCATGGCATAGTTACCTAGCTTTTCCCGTAGCTGTAATTCTCGACTTAGCCCACCGTCACTAGACCCCACACGCAGCAAGGCCAAGTTGGTTGTAGTGGGACTGGGGTCGGTAGACTCAAGGTTGACTTCAAAGTAGTGAATACCTACTGTCAATTGACCTAGGTATGACCGGACTTTGACGTGATAGTGGTCTATCACGAATTCTGCATCTTGTTCAATGACTAAACCATTGGTCATAAGCTGGTATTGATTGAAATTCCATGGTTGTGAGATTAGGGAGCAGGGAGCAGGGAGCAGGGAGCAGCTCACAGGGGTAGGTTTTTAACAAAGACGTGAGGTGTGGGGTGTAGGGGGTGGGGTGTAGGGTGTGGGTGATAAGAAAGCGATCCAAAGCGCGAGCCTGTTCCCTTGCTGCATCGCTTCTTCGTTGTTTTCCTTTTCCTCTCCCTGTGATCCGCCCCCGACCGGTCGGGGGTTGGGGGTGAGGCAGGACCCAAATGTAAAAAACCTACCCCTGTGAGACACCCCACACCCCACACCCCACACCCCACACCCTATACCCGTCAGCTTAGGGGCTTTGGAAGAGGAAACGAATTTTAGCGATCGCAATTTCATCTCCGGGATTGATGGTTTCGGGTCGGGTAATTTTGGCATTGAAGCGGGTTTTACCAGCAGGCTTGATAAAAACACCATTGGTAGAACCAAGGTCTTTGATTTTCCATTGCCCTCCCTCTCGATAAATTTCTGCGTGATGGCGGGAGACTGTCTCGTTACCGACAAATGGCTCTAAGTCAATATCAACAGGACCCATATCTGGATCAAAGATGCCAATAAGATTGCTATCATCTAGCGGGAATTCTGGGGTAGGAGCATCAGCTTGCTTAGCAATCAGTCTCGCTATTAAAGCAGTATTAGTAATAGGAGGAGTTGGAGGTATAAAGGGCTCAGGTTGGGGTGAGTCTGGGGTGATTGATGGAGGGGGATCAAGAGGTTGTGCTGGTGTAGTTTTCCAGGGATCCGGCTGAGGAGGTTGGATTAGGTTTGGTGCTTGAGATTCAGGTGCTACTTGGGTTTGGGATTGTAATTCAGAACCACAAGCCTCACAGAATTCTGTTCCTTCTGGGTTTTTATCATAGCCACAAGTTGAGCAGGTAATCATTTATCATTCCTTGGTGAGTAAATATATATAAAGGGAATAGGGAATAGGGAATAGGGAATAGGGAATAGGGAGCAGGGAACAGGGAGCAGGGAACAGGGAGCAGGGAGTAGGGAACAGGGAGTGCGTAGGGTGTGTTAGGGGCGGGTGAGTCCTGATGTTCAAGCTCTTCGTGGTTGGGACAGCCCGCACCGTAACGCACCGTGAACTGCTGACGGCTGACGGCTGACGGCTGACCGCTGACTGCTGACTGCTGACCGCTGACGGTCTAAGTTCCTGAGAGGTTACGGATCTGTTCTTCTGAAAGTTCAGTATTAATATCTCCGCTCATTTTGATAGTCTTACCTTTGGAACCCATTTTGATGGTTTTACGAGTTCCAGAAGAAATCTTGCGAGTTTTGCGTAACTCGTCTTGAGCTTGATTGAGAGAGTCAAGCATGGCTTGGTTGCCAATCCTAACTGTCATCCGACGGGCAGTATCTAAGAGTTTTCCTGCTTCTTCGGGATTACTATCAGCCAGTCTGGTGGCTTGAGTGACTAGCTCAGAAATATTGCACTGTTGTACATAACCCATTACTTCTGGGTCTACTTGTGCCGCTCCGCTCTGACCAGCAACAAATTGAACTACGAGATTTTGAGGTGGCAGCTCACCTCGGCGATTTTGTCCTGGAATATCGTAGGTTAAACCAAGTTGAGCAATACGTACACGGGAGCTGGCGTGACTGTCGATGCTGAATTCCAGAATAAAGACTGTTTCATCATTAGCGATAGCGGTGCCAATCAGATAGGGGTATTGAATCAGGGGAAATTCCGCTTGATCAGGGTAAGCCCGGACAACACGGGTGAGTTTTACCCCCTTAACTGTCTTGGCAGTAAGGGTAAGGTTATTAATCACTTCCTGTTGGGCTTGGCTAAATTCTCTAAACAGGATTTGGGGTAAGTCCCTAATAGCAACATCAGTACCTGTGGCATCTCCTGAAACGATATGGTGAAGGTGACCAGCGGTAGTATCGCTAAGGTTGATCAGTAAGTCTTCATTGTAGTCACCAACTCCCAAGGCTGTAATGGGGATACCGTTTTCGGCAAATTGTTTCGCGAGTTCCCGACATTCTTGTTCATCAAAGGCTTGACCATCAGTAAAGATTAAAGCATGACGACTGGTCATGGTTTGACCAGAGAGCATAGTCAGGGTCTGCTCCATCCCTTTGCCCATGCAGGTGCCACCACTGTAGTTGCGGAGTGTCTCAATCCCTGCTTCTAACTCGATAGTTTGAGTTGCTGGTGTTAGTCCAACAATAGTAGAGGCTTGGTCGTCAAATTGGATAATGGCGATGCGATCGCTTCCACCTAACTGGTTAGACCCCACTAAATTTAACAGTGACTCAATCACAATATCGATCTTGGTTTTGCCGCCGATCACTTCCTCATAGTCTTTTCCATCCTGTGTGTAAAATCTGCCTGTGGGTTTTGTCTCCCCTTCCACCACTTCATACATGGAACCACTAGTATCGATCACAAAAGCAAAACTAGTTGAGGGTAGCTGGACTGCCACATCTTTAGTTGGTCGCAGTTTCAACATCACAAATAGTTTCTGGTCTGGGGTATCCGCAGGCAGAAATTCACGATGAGGAGTGATTGTTACATCTAAGGGTGGATTACTCATTTTTGTATAGGGTTTTTATTTGAGTTGTGAACATAGGATTGAACTAAAAAGGGAGCAGGGAGCAGGGAGCAGGGAGCAGGGAATAGGGAATAGGGAATAGGGAATAGGCAAATTCGTAATTGTGAACAGGTAAAAAATTATGTGTACCTCATAGTTATCAAAAACGCAAATTTTGCGTAGGGTGCGTTAGGGGTGGGCTCGCCCTGATGTTCTGTTCGTGCCTTGTTGAAATAGCCCGCACCGTAACGCACCACCCAAACAGCAAAAATGAGATGCACCCGGTCAAAAACTCTAATCATTGTTGTCAATTCATTTATAAATATAGAGATAATAAATGAATTGTGATAATTTTTGATGCCCTACTCCCTACTCCCTACTCCCTACTCCCTACTCCCTACTCCCTACTCCCTACTCCCTGTTACCAAATTATACAATAAGTCTAATTAAAATTCAACGGCGGCAACATTCCTGAAATAGGTTCTATCCCCGACAAATCTGGGTAAATTGGATGGGGGATTTCTTGATTACCGGATTCTTTCAGGTTACTGATATCTGACTCGATCATTAAAGGCAAATCCAGAGTAATTGAACTGTATCGAAAGCCTTCTTCTATGTCTTGTATCCAGGTTTTTATAATTTTAGCGAGATGATAATCATTAATTTTGCATAAGCTTTGCTCTTGAAACCAAGTTCTCAGTTTTTCTCGCTCTGATAAGGTAAAAAATAGAGCGGGATTATCTTCCTGACTTTTGTCTAGAGTAATGGCATACCTGAATTCATCTTCTATCTCCTTTATATGGAGAATGAATGTATAGTTTACCATTTTATAGGAGTTATCAATTGGGTTTTGTTTTAGGGAATCGGGAATCGGGAATCGGGAATCGGGAATCGGGAATCGGGAATCGGGAATCGGGAATTGGGAATCGGAACCCACCCCTAACCCCTCCCAGGAGGGGAACGGGAATTGGGAATCGGGAAACAAGATTGTTTGGCTCCTTCCAGATAGGGTTAGTAATTATAATGGTGTAGTTGTGAACTAGACCAGGAAGAAAACTCTACCGGTTGTGCTGGAGATGATGCGATCGCGTTACCTTTTCCCGACTCCCGACTCCCGACTCCCTGTTCCCTTTGATATATTAATCTTCTAGTTCTTCTCGCTTTAGATATTGTCCCCAGAAGTAAAATGGCACTGCACCTCCAACTCCCATGACGACGAACGTACCAACAAACATGGTCAGTCTAATCGGGAAGGGAAGTGACCACCCGAAGGAGGTAATTCTGTAAGGTTTAGGTTCAGAGCGTCCTGTGGAAACATGTCGGGAATCAACTTTAACCTGAACCTGATGCCTTTCCGCCCGTATCGGGTTGGGGTCATTGTAGGTGATTTCATACTCACCGAGCAGAGCATCAAGGAATACTTTCAAGGACTTGCCAACTTCTTGAGCATCCCCTGAAATTTGAAAAATTCCTCCAGTAGTCCTGGAAATTTCGTCTAAGCGATCGCGGTCTACGAACTCTTTTGCTGGGACTTTGTTTGGTGGCAATTTTTTCTTGCCATCCTCAGTATAAAAAACGTCTTCCCTTGTTGCTTCTTGTTTAGAAAAGCCATTGTTTCTATACTTCTCGGCCAACTCTCCAGGTGTTAAGCCATAGCCCAAAGTATGCACAATAATATTATCATTGTCTTGGATCAGTCTCTTGAGTTTTTCAAATTCCTGTTCTTCTGCTTCTTTGGTTGGCGATGTACTGTGATAACCATCAGATAGAAGAATAATCGAAAGTCGGGGCTGTTGAGGCTCAGGTTGCCAGAATTTCTCTTTTTTCGGATAGAAGCGAGGGTCACCTCTTTCCTCACTTAAGAAATTTACTGCTTGAGTCAGGGGTTCGTAGACATTAGTGGCAGCACAGGGTCTTTCACTGGCAAGCTCATCAAGAGAGTTTTGGAGTCCGGGGTCTCCTACAGGAAAAAATTTATTGAGTGTGGCTTGATTAACAGGATAGCCGCCATCTGGGCAATCTTTGGGATGGGGTTCACCAAAGGGAACAATTGCTACTTGAGTATCACTACTGCGATCTGCTGTATTTTTGATAAATTCCCGAATCGCTGCAGTGGCTCCCTCCAGTTTGCTTTGGCTAGAGTCTGGTTTATCGTCATTTTTCATACTGCCACTCATGTCCAGTAGGAAGATAATCCAGGCCGAAGGCTGTTCAGCTTCTGTGGGATTTTTCCAATGCTTGGGCTTAAAGGGAACTGGATCATTATTGACATAGACCTGGAAATTTTCATCGGTGAGATTGGTGACAGGTTGGTCATATTTATTTTTGACTTCGATGCGAATTGTGACCTGTTCATCGTCAACGGTGGCATTAACAATTTTCGCTTCTTGTGCCTGTACTCCACTAGGATAACTAAAGCAACCTGCACACAACATTAGCCAACTAAGCTTGCGGGTCAAAGAAACGATTGTAGTAGACAAAGCGATAGATTTTTTCTTCATTTTTACCTCCTGGGTAAAGGCTTTTAAAGGTCAATACATGGTTATGTTTCAAAATAATCTCGTCGCGGTTTTTCAAGGGTTTACCGTTAATTTCGATAGTATGGAAATGTAGGGGATTGGGAGATAAAATTGCTTGGCGCTGCATCACGACTATGTCTGCTACATGGAGTGGCCTTCCAGGCAGATAAATATCAGAGCCTCCTTTATGGTTTGCCTGTTTGACAGCAGAGCCAATTCTAATCGTGCCACTAGCAGGTAATTGAATTGACAACCCCTCTTCGATTTCATCGGCTTTACTTTTACTGACAAATTTCAGTAAAGGGTTGTCGATTTTGGGAAAAGGATTATTTACGTTTATCACCCCTGGCTCAATATTTTCATAGTTATCTCCCGTGTATTCAAAACCACCACCCGCTCTCAGTGCTGCCATATAACTTGGTGAATTGGTAATGCTAAACACTAAACCGAGCACTAAGCCTAAAATCGAGAATCCTAGAGGGTCTTCAAAACCTCTGTTTTCGATCTCACTCAACAGTGGGCGCATCGATTCAAACAGCAGAGCAGCAACTAACGCTGCACCACTAGCAGCAATCATACTAGTTCTTAACCGTTGTTGGAAGCGTTTGGGATCCCCTGCTTCCACACTGCGCCACCACCAAGTCAGTCCCTCTGCCAAGCCTACTGAGCTACCAATTAAGAGCCAACTTAGGGGTCTAATAATAATTCCTGGAATAGGAGATAATAATAGGATTTGGTAAATCACTCCAGAAATTAAACCGATGATAATTCCTAAGGCAGCAGCAATCAGGATCGGAATTTTGGCAATGCGGAGGTTTAGTTTAAATCTGGTGGGGTTACTAATAAAGATTTCATTAATTACCATCCCCACCGCTAAGGAGATAGCAATGCAGGGAAATAGGACAATTTCTTCTGGAATTAGCCTTGACAAGCCTAGGTTAGTAATTGCGACTTGACCTATATTCCAGCCAATTAATGCTGAGGTTATGCCAGCTAGTATGTAAATGTAAATCCGCATTTTTTGATGTCATTGTTGGTTTTGTTTATTCAGCTTTTTGAGTAGATGTTCTTTTGTTTGATTCATTAATATATTATAGGTATAATCACTATTTTCTGATTCTACATTGGGCTTGAGTATGATTCCATTAGGAATAATTCTTTGACTTTTTTGATATTTGTATATAGCCTGTACCCATTTTTCTTTTTCTTTTTTATTCTTAGTTATTTCAGGATATTGCAGATCTTGATTTTGAAGAATTTCTTTGATTGCATTGGCAACTTGATCATCTGGTTCATAGGGCTTATCATCCTCTTTTAATTCTTTTTTATTTTTTTCTAATTTAGGTTTTAGTTTAGTGTCATTAACCAGCTCTTTGAGAATATCCTGAATTGATTGACTGGTTACATCAATTTTTTTTAATGCTAGATTCTTAGACTCTTCAGTCATTTTAGGGTTCCACTGGGAATTTTTTACATAATTTGACAATTCAGCTGTTTGTTTGTCAATTTTAATCAATGTATTACTCACGAAAGCCATGAATACTATAATTATGATTATTTTTATCTTTTCAAATATATAGTTTGATTTTTTATGTTTTTTATGTGACTTAATCATTACTTGTATAGGCTTTATAAGCAATTTATTATTTAATTTAATCAAGACTTTATTTAATATAATAAAACCATTTATATTAATTATTGGCTTATTTTTTTGTTTTTCAAAACCAAGCTTATTCAAAACGGCATCTAAAGAATTATCTTTAAGTAAATCACTCAATTGATACAGAGGATTAGCAGACTGTTTGTAGTCTTGATATTGGCCATTTTCTGATAAATAAGTTTTAACATCATCTATAAACGTCTGGCGGGAACCCTTCCAGGCACTTTTATCATTTTTTAGTAACCAACAAACAGCTTCAGGAGTGATTTTTCCTGCTAGGAGTTCAGGCAATATTCCGTTCATGTCCTTAGCAAGTCGCTCCGGTGGTAGTTCGGAACCAATAGCCTTTTGAAACTCTACGAATATATCTTGGTTTTTGTCATGTTTACTCCTACGATCGTTCTGATTAAACCAAACCAAAAACTCTGGTAGGGTTTCTGGAATCACCATGGCTCTGAGAGTTAGTAATCTTACGAATTGAGGAGTATATGAGTTCTGAGTCAGAGCATGTTGGGCTCCTTGACCATCAAATAACCTGTGCCAGTAGTCTGAAGTAATTTTTTGGTTCCCTAATGCCGTTTTTATCTCAAGAACCGCTTCTGATTTCACCTGAGAACTGTTCATCAAGCGTTTAATTGCTGACTTTAGTGCCTGTTCGTCTACCGTTGCTGGCATCACAGCTAAGGGAGGATTATCCTTCAGTTCCAGAAAACTTCCATAGGCACGCTCACTGGCTGGATGAATCACAACAAAGCTCCAAGGGTTCTCTAAGGCTTCAGCATTGTAAGCCCAGGACACCGGCTCAGCTCCAGCTTTTATTTCAGCTATTTTGTTAATCAGTCTGAAATTATTATACTGATACTCCCGTGAGAGCACTATCGGCACAGATTCATTTCTAAAATCCTGCTCAAGTTTCTCTGAGGGGATTTCAAGTGGTATAGAAATCTCTTCTAAAGGATCTACTCTAGTCTCAAAAGGATTAAAAACAGGCAGATGGCCTTCTCCCTGGGCATAGTCCTCCATCCAGCTCAGGATTTTACCGAGACTATCTGCCCCCTGACAGAGGAAATAACGATACACGGAAAGGGGTCTTCCCCCATCATCCCTACCCCGAGTCACCACTGCCACCACTGACAAATCCGGCTCTCCTGGCACAACTCGACCAATTACTGCTGGCTGGTTACTATTAGCACCCTCAACTACAGCAAATCGTTTATTAGCGATCGCGCGCTCCACCGTATAGGGAATCTTGTCTAAAGTGGCATTCATGTACCGTCCAGTGAAGCCTCTGGATATCCAGCCCCCATCTGGGGTCATCTCAGCGTTGATACCAGTGCTAAATTCGTGAATGTCAACAGTAATAGTATTAGGATTATCATTAAAAGAGTCCATTGTTTCACTCCTGGTCTAATTTTCTATGGCGTTGGCCAGTACAAAGCCAGTAAATCGGAGCTACTAAGCCAAAGGGTTTCCAACCCTGGGGATTTTTCAGGATTGATTCCTTAATTCCCTCACGGTCTCGACTAATACGCCTCATGTTTGGTTCTGGATGGCGCTCCCCCAACATGCCAAAAGCTGAGGTAGTGAAGCAATCAATGCTTCCAGGTCCAGATTGCTCCCAAGCCTGCAATCTCTTCATAACTTCAGGAAAGCGAGCGTTTGCTACATACTTAGGTTGATGGCGATTGACCCATAATTCAGGCTGTTCGCACTTAGTCAGAACTAGGGCAATGCGCCGGTGTATCACCCCTGTTTCGGCTCGGTCTAGTGCGATCAAAAATTTATCCAGACCATTGGCATACTCTTTGTCTTTGCGATGAGCTAAGCCATCAAGCAGTAACATAATGCCGTTGGCTTGCAGGGCATCTTCTAGGTAATCCCCAAGCAAGGGCGTACCGGATTGGTACAACACATCTTGGAAAAACTCGCCAGAATAGTCTTTACAATTGATGTTGAGCCTTTTCAGCCGCTGCCAGGAACACTGGTCTTTCAGAACTATCTCGATACTATAATCTTTAACCTCATCGACATTAGCATCCAAGGGAGTCCCTTCTAACTGCTCCCCTTGTTCTAAAAGGTTCTTGGCTTTGGCGATTAGTGCTTCCCCATCTTCATTAATTGGTGTTACTGTCTGCACTGGACTGGTGGAGGGGTCAGCTCCAGGCCAACGAGCCAAGGCAGCCATGTAGGTAGTTTTGCCAGATTTACGGTCTCCAATTACCCGCACACTAGCACTCAGTTGTGCTGGTTTAGGCAGGATTTTTTTCCCTAACTTATTTTTTCCTAACCACTTATCAAGCATTGACTCCTAAGCTGTTGTCCATTTAGAATGTATGGTCTTGAAATTAACTAAAAAGTGGTGCGTTACGGGGTGGGCTATTTCCATCAGGGGCGAACAGGCCGAAAATCCTGGTTAGCCCACCCCTAGGGCCTGTCTTCAAACTCGGAGATCCCCC
>NZ_JAAHHU010000199.1:0-9654 GCF_010672095.1 Moorena sp. SIO3I6
ACTTAATATGTAATAGCAAAGGGAACAGCTAGGGGAGCATGTCAAATTTGTAATTAGGTACATAGATCCCCCCTAACCCCCCTTAAAAAAGGGGGGAATTAGATTGAAAAGTCCCCCTTATTAAGGGGGATTTAGGGGGATCTGAATCAGGGATTAACACAACTGACATGCACCCATCAGCTGGTGGGCAGTGCCTAGCAATTCTATGGTTAGCAAATGAATCTCTGTGAAGCACTGCCCACCCTACTTGCTATTCCTACTGAACCCAGTTAAGATTCATCTTGACACTCCCCGCGCCGAAGCCCCAAACATCCCACACTACCCACACTACCCACACCTCCCACACTACCCACACCTCCCTCTCTTTCCCTATTCCCTATTCCCTATTCCCTATTCCCGATTCCCGATTCCCGATTCCCGATTCCCGATTCCCGATTCCCGATTCCCGATTCCCTGTTTCCTGTTCCCTAATCTCTGCTTCCAATGCCCGATTTGCCCAATCCCGTGCTTTGATAGCGTCTCGGTAGTTTGGCTGGTAGCGCACTGCTTTATCATAAGCAGCGATCGCTTTTTTATACTGGTTGACTTTAACTAATGCATTGCCTAGGCTAT
Source organism: Moorena sp. SIO3I6 (assembly GCF_010672095.1). NCBI lineage: Bacteria > Bacillati > Cyanobacteriota > Cyanophyceae > Coleofasciculales > Coleofasciculaceae > Moorena > Moorena sp. SIO3I6. The sequence continues at coordinate 613 of NZ_JAAHHU010000199.1, forward strand.
ACCAGGCTTGGCTGTAGTCAGGTTTATAGTTAACTGCTTGTTGGTAAGATGCGATCGCATCTTTATATCGTTCCAATTTATAGAAGGTATTGCCTCGACTGTACCAAGCTTGGTAAGGCTTGGATTTTAGTTTAATGGCTTTGTAGTAAGCTTCCAGGGCATCTTCATATCGCTGGACTTGATGGAGTGTCCAACCGCGACTGTACCAGGCTTGATAGGAATTAGGCTGGAGTTTAACGGCTTGCTCAAAGGACCCTAAGGCTTCTTGGTATTTCCGTAATTTATTTAAGGTATTGCCCCAGCTATACCAAGCTTGGTAGAAGTTGGGCTGGAATTGAACAGCTTGCTGATAAGACTTGGCTGCATCTTTATACTTTTGCAAATTGCTCAAGTCATTACCCCGCTGATACCAGGCTTCAGCGGAATTAGGTTTGTAGTCTAAGGCTCGGTCGTAGGATTGTACCGCTGCTTTATATTGACGCAAATTATGTAATGCCCAGCCCCGTCTATACCAAGCTTGGTAAGAATCGGGTTTGAGTTTAAGGGCTTTGTCAAAGGATGCGATCGCATCAAAATAATTCTTGGACTTAACCTGGACATTACCAAGACTGATCCAAGCATCCAAGTCATTGGGCTGGAGTTCCAGGGCGCTATTAAACGCTTTAATTGCTGCGTCATAACGCTTCAACTGCTCCAAGGTTTTACCCCTACCCTTCCAAGCTGCACTATAATCCGGCTCAATTTGAATCGCTTGGTCGTAAGCGTTTAGAGCTTCTTCATAGTACTTTAGTGCAAACAAGGTCTTGCCCTGACCTTGCCAAGCTGGAGCATATTCCCCTCGGATTTCCACAGCTCGATTATAAGCGTTCAGAGCCTGTTCATAGCGCTTCAATTCTAAAAACGTTTCGCCCCGGTTATACCAATCCGTCGCATTAGCTCCCCTGAATGCTTTCACCATAAAAACCGTTGCCGCAAACCCCAATCCAATCACCCCGGTGTACATTAACACTTGGTACCGTTTTAGTCTGAATCGTTGCGGTTTAGGGAGCAGGGGTTGTATAGATGACGCAATTCCCAACACTAAGGTAGCGCCAGTTTTAGTAGTGTTAGTATTTATGTTATTATTACTAGTTTTATTACTAGTTATAGTAGTCAGTGCTTGTAAGGCTAAGGTAGCTGATTGGTAACGCTCTCGGAAATCATAGCACACCATTTTATCTAAACTATCGGCTAATTCAGCACTTACTGATATCTGGTTATGCCAGGTGATTTCCCCTGTATCAGGGTGAAGGGGCAATTGGTGAGGACGTAAACCGGTTAAACCAACAATCCCGATCATCCCGACAGCATAGATATCACTGCTTAATTGCGGGTAACCATTGGCTTGTTCACTCGGTCGATAGCCAGGAGTACCAATAGCAACCGTAAAGCCAGTGTTGCCCCCTTCCAGGATCTGAGTACTCACTTGTTTAACCGCACCGAAGTCAATCAGTACTAATTTGCCATCTGATTTACGCCGAATGATGTTTTGAGGATTGATATCTCGGTGAATAATATGCCGTTGATGAACAAATTCTAAAACTTCCAGGATTTCCTGCAACAGGGAAATCACCTGATGTTCATTGACCTGGGTTCCTGGTACAAGTTCCTGGCTGAGGTCTTCCCCTTCAATCAATTCCTGCACCAGATAGAAGTCTTTATTTTCTTCAAAATACGCAAAAAGCTGGGGAATTTGCTCATTACTTCCCAACTGGTGTAGTATTTTGGCTTCTGTCTCAAACAGTCGCCTAGCGGTCTGCAATGTCAAGGTATCCGTGGCTACTGGCTTGAGCTGCTTAACCACACACTGATTCTCACCAGGCAAGTGTTGGTCTTCAGCTACGAAAGTCTGACCAAATCCACCTTGTCCCAGTTGACGAATAATTTTATAGCGTCCACCGATCGTTTGTCCAAGACCCAAGTTCATCCAAGTTCTATTGCTCCGGGAAATCCTCACCACCTATTCAAGGAGGTAGATCACTAGTGATAGTGCTACCCATGATAATATACAAAATCCTTAAGTGGTGATCAGAACGTTATCGCTACGATAAAATAGGGTGGGCAGTCCAGCCGTGAGATTGATGTGCTTGCCTAGGCTTGTTTTAAGCACTGCCCACCAAAGGATTAATCACAGAAAATAGTAGGCTGGGCAGTGCAGCCGTGAGATTGATGTGTTTGCGATCGCGTAGCGGCTCGTACCGAGCATCGCGTTTTTAAGCACTGCCCACCAAAGTAGTAGGGTGGGCAGTGCCGCCGTTAGATTGATTTGCTTGGGTACACTTGTTTTAGGCACTGCCCACCAAAGGATTAATCACAGAAAATAGTAGGCTGGGCAGTGCCGCCGTGAGATTGATGTGTTTGCGATCGCGTAGCGGCTCGTACCGAGCATCGCGTTTTTAGGCACTGCCCACCAATTGCCGAATCTCGTAGAGCGGAATTTTTGGCGTTGCTGATTCTGGGTATGGTTTCGCCCCCCTAGCCCCCCAGCGAGCAATCCCTCGCTGGGGGGAACAAAACTCTTAAAGTCCCCCAAAGTTGGGGGATTTAGGGGGCTTTAATAAAACCAGATAATCGCGCATTCGTTCATTAATTAAGCAACGCCGAATTTTTAGCACAGGAAAATAATTAATTAACCAATAGATAAACTATAGCAATTCTCTATGCCATCAGGTACAAATGGATCCCCCGTTGGTCCCCCTTATCAAGGGGGACTTTGAGCTTGAAAAGCGTACCTCATAAATCCTATAAACGCTATAATTACCAAAATAGGAAGAATAAAAAATGAGTGCAAAGACAATTAAGTGGGATGAAGAATGAAGAATGTAGAATTTAGAATTTAGAATTTAGAATTTAGAATTTAGAATGTAGAAGGCAGAAGGCAGAAGGCAGAAGGCAGAAGGCAGAAGGCAGAAGGCAGAAGGCAGAAGGCACAAGTCAGAATTCCCAATTCTCAATTCCCAATTCTTAATTCTTAATTCTTAATTCCCAATTCTCAATTCTTAATTCTCAATTCTTAATTCCCAATTCTTAATTCTTAATTCTCAATTCTTAATTCTAAGGCTTCATCTCCGCAAAGTGTTCCATCAGCATCCGGTGAATAAAGATGTAGCCGCCTCCTACTTTTTGTAGGAAAATGCGATCAGCGGCATAGTCCAGGAAGCGGGCATAGTTCCAAGGGATGTAATTGTTACGGTAGAGGACAAGGCGGAGGAAGAAGTGTTGGATGCAGGCTATACCACCATTCCTCAGCCCTCCCATCAGCCCGAACATCAGCCCTCCCATCAGCCCGAACATCAGCCCTTCCATCAGCCCTTCCATCAGGCATCCGATCAGCCCGAACATCAGCCATCCGATCAGCCCCAACATCAGATACAAAGTAATAGCATTACGAGCTGATTTCCAAATTCCTTGATTTGGGTTTGTTTTTCTTTCAATTTCTGAACTCTCCAGCCCGACCATCAGCCAGACCAGCACTCCCATCAGCCCGAATATCAGCCCTCCCATCAGCGCGAACCTCAGCCGTTCCATCAGCCGTCCCATCAGCCCTCCCATCAGCTCGAACATCAGCCCGACCATCAGCCCTCCCATCAGCCCGAACATCAGCCGGTCAATCAAGATTTTTTTCCAATTAATATCAAGTATTTCAACTGTTTTGATGTCTTCCGTTGCCTCTTTATCCAGCCCTGCCATCAGCCCGAACATCAGCCCGAACATCAGCCCGAACATCAGCCCTCCGATCAGCCCGAACATCAGCCCGAACATCAGCCCTCCGATCAGCCCGAACATCAGCCCTTCCATCAGCCCGAACATCAGCCCGAACATCAGCCCTTCCATCAGCCCGAACATCAACTTATAAATTCGTTTTTGCTTTCTATCTCTTAGCCAAGATGGCTGCATTTTTTCAATTAAAAATACTGTTTGCGACTCCTCAACCATCCTCTTGGCCATCCAAATTAGCCAGTGCTTTACTTGCGCATTATCGTATTGTTGATTAGTCTTCCGACGCTTAAACATTTTCTCGATATAATCATGAAATAGCTGCCAGCGCCGTTCTTCTACTACCTCAGTTTTAGGTAAATCTTCAACTGCTACTCCCTGATAAGCTAGAGTCATAATATTGAGCATTAAGGGCGAATTTGCTAACTTTTTCCATTCTTTATCCTTTTCAATTAATGTCCTCAATCCCGTTAAATCAGCTCCGATACTATCCAAGTAATTACAAATTTGTTCTAAAGTCAACAATTTTATATAAACTGCTTTATGAAAATTGAGACGATTGGATAGGGCTTTATAGTCTTTCATCCGACTACACACTACCAAATCGGCACCATAATCTTTTTTGAATTGGTTCAATTCTACGATACAGTGGTCTCGATACTCCGCCTTTACTTCATCCAAACCGTCAAGCAATGGTAGTAGTTGCTGTTGCTTTACTAAAGCTTGTCCAATTTTATTGGGAACATCATACTTACTATTTAGTTCATCTACTAACCAATCTGCTATAGTCTGCCGTTTCTTTGCCCAAGAGGAGAGATTAAATACTACAGGAATTAGCTGATTACTGTCTTGTTCAGCACGAGGGATTAAATCCCGAGCAAGTTCGAGTAAGGTTGTGGTTTTTCCTGACCCTGGGTCTCCTAAAATTAATAGGGTTCTTCCTGTCCCAATTTTGTCAAAAATATCAATTAATTTAGTCCCTTCAGGGAGGGGTTGAGGTGAGTTGTCACCGATTTCGATAATTTCGCTCAAAGGATTAGTAATGGCATCGGGTCTCTCCTCTAATCCCAACTCCATCAATACCTGGTGATAGAGGGATTTTTCTAGAACGCCTTTGATCCAATAGTTTTTGACTTTAGCGAGTAATGCCTGACGGTTGCGGTATTCTTGGGGAGTTAGGGTTGGTCGGGGATTGTCACCATTATAATGATGATGGATGTCGCCACCAATTTGATGAGCATGGACTGTATCAGCATCAACAAACCCACTCCCAAGTTGGGAATTCCGTAGGTCATTCTTAGAGACTTTTTTTGGCTTTTCAGACATGGGAGTCTACTGATATTGCTAGTTACTCAGCTTCCTGCCAAGCATCCACAGCAGCCAATAAGATGTTAATGAGCGGGTTATCCACTAACTCTTTTATCGCTTCAATACCACCAACCTTCAACGCTCCTATTACCCGTGCTTTCAAGCTTGGATTATTCTCAATGCACTTAAGGGCTTCCGTTACCACAACCTGTTTCTCCAGAGTGGTACTTGTGGGATAACTTTGCTCTAGTTGCTGCAAAAGCGCCTGAATTTCTGCTGCTGCATCTGCTAGGTTTTGTTTTTGCTCTGGAGCATAATTATAGATATCGCCACCTATCCGATGTGCCTCAACCTTATCAGCATCTATGAATCCACCAGCAAATTGGGCTTTGCTAAGGTCATATTTATTATATTTTTGTGACATGATATCTCCTAGATTATGAATGCTTTTAGTATAAAATCTAGGAGGCTTTAATGACTATATTGTTGTGATTAAATAAAATTAATAGGCAAATTACTGGGAAAATTTACGTCGTGAAAGGATGTACTTTACTACCTTTTTATATTACTTACTGGACGTACCAGTATTGTTGATAGTTCCAGCTGTTATAGCACCTCCCATGATCAACATCTAGTAGAGAAGGAGGATGCGTTCGCGTAGCGTGGCCCAAAGGCCAATCCCATAACTCCAGCAACTGTAATCCCTTCGTCACTTCAGGTGCTAGAGCAGCGAATCGAGATCACCTAACAAAAATGTACATATAGCAGTCGCCAGGGCAGTTAGGACATGACAAAAGTCTCAAACCTAAGTAAGCGCAATAGTTTAACTTCTGACTTCTGACTTCTGACTTCTGACTTCTGCTATATCATGGTTTTCCCCATAAGTTGATGTAGGGTGGTCAGTGCAGCAGTATTACACTAAAAACTGCAATACAATCGAATCGGCGGCATTGATCATAAAAGGAAAACCAAGATATGAAAGCCATAGGATATAATCAGGCTGGACCAATCACTGCACCAGACGCGCTGATCGAATTTGAAACCGAAACACCAGAATTAGGGCCACAGGACCTGTTGGTGGAGGTCCGGGGAATTTCGGTCAATCCTGTGGACGTGAAAGTGCGCGCCAAGATGGCACCGGAAAAGGGCACCAAGGTCATTGGCTATGATGCCGCAGGTGTTGTTCGAGAACTTGGCAGCGATGTCAGTAAATTTAAAGTAGGTGATGAAGTCTATTATGCCGGTGATATCACTCGACCGGGCACCAACTCCGAGCTCCATGCCGTTGATGAGCGGATTGTCGGGAAAAAGCCGAAATCCCTGGGTTTTGCGGAAGCAGCGGGTTTTCCACTGACCTCCATTACTGCTTGGGAAATCCTGTTCGACTGCCTCGGGGTCTTTGAATGAATATTCGTAGAGTGGGCAGGATGCCCGCACCAAAAGATCCCCGAACAGGCAAAATGAATGGCGTTGCTGATTCTGGGTATGGTTTCGCCCCCCTAGCCCCCCAGCGAGCAATCCCTCGCTCGGGGGATTTAGGGGGCTTTAATAAAACCAGATGATCGCGGATTCATTCCTTAATTCAGCAACGCCAAAATTGATACTGCTGGCCAAACATTTCTTAACACGCTGAAAGCCTTGATATTCCCTGTAATAGTCGAAAAAATTTTTATAGTTTTGTAACGTAATCAACGGCAGAATCAGTGTTTTGGATGTTAACTTATATTTCCCCAGAAACATCCGACAATGTGGAACTTTATTTGCTGCACAGAGGTCTATTGGTTTGTGACATGAGACATAAAAATTTTTTCCCTACCTAGTCAGGAGTAAGTCCATGAATCGGAAGCAATTCTTGAGGGTTGTTTATGTCGGCTTGGCAACGATAATTCTTTTGGGGATAATCAATAGTAACTCAGTTATGGGGCAAAGAGGAATAAACTTAAGTACATTGCGCAGCACAAGTTTGTCTAAGCACAATACCTATCGGAGCACCCATCATAGTCCTAATATGACCCTGAGTAGTTCTCTCAACAACAGTGCTCAAAGCTGGGCGAATCATCTGGCAAGCAATGGCATTTTCCAACACAGTAAAACCAATGTGGGAGAAAATCTCTTTGTCTCCTATACCACAGCATCGTCTGTAGACACAGCTACCCTCGGGGACCAAGCAGTGACTAATTGGTACCAAGAGGTTTCTGACTATGACTATGCCAATCCAGGGTTTTCTGGAAAGACCGGGCATTTTACTCAGGTGGTATGGAAGAATAGTACCCAATTAGGGTGTGGTGCAGCCCAGGGCGTCAAAACTATTCAAGGTAGACAATATAACGCCTTCTATGTCGTCTGCCAATATGGGCCTGCGGGTAATGTGCTTGGGCAGTTTCCTAATAACGTTATGGCACCTTAGCTTACGGTGACCGTCCCACTATTTTTGCTTAAGCTATCAGCTATCAGCGGTCAGCTGACCGCTGAATCCTGACGGCTGATAGCTTAGATTTACCCTGCTTGAGATTTAGTCAATAATTTCATAATTTCTACAATCTCCCCCTGTCGGTTAGACAGTTGTTCCTGTCGCTGAGAGAGTTGTTCTTGTCGCTCATCTAAGTTCTCCATTAGGCCATACATTCGGGATTGACTTTGAGCTAAATTAGACTGAGAGTTTGCTAAATCGGCCATCACAGAATACAGTCGAGAGCGATCGCGTTTGAACTCATTGACAGTATCGGTTAAGGCTTCGATAGCACGAGCATTAGAATCCGTTCTTTGACGAAGCTCTTCGAGCTGTTGGCTGATCCGTTCAATCTGTTGGTCGATGCGCTCAATAGCAGTTAGTAAACGGTTAAAACGGGTATCAAACTGGTCTGAATTTGTCATTTACTGCAATAGTGTTTAGTGTTTTTTCAAGAGCTATCAGCAGTCAGCGGTCAGCGGTCAGCGGTCAGCTTATTTTCTTCAAAAGCACCAATTGCGCTACGGGCATGCTGCGCGAACAGTAGCACCATCTGTAGGCCATAGGCTGATAGCTGATAGCTGATTACTGATAGCTAAATGCTTAGGCTAGTGGTTCGCGCATCTTAATTAGATTTAGTCAATAACTTCAGAATTTCTACAATCTCACCCTGTCGGTTAGACAGTTGCTCCTGTCCCTGAGAAAGTTGTTCCTGTCGCTCATCTAAATTTTCCATCACGCCATACATTCGGGATTGACTGTCCGCTAAATTAGCCTGAGATTGAAATAAATTAGACTGAGATTGTGCTAAATTAGCCATCACAGAATACAGTTGAGAGCGATCCCGTTTGAACTCATGGACAGTATCGGTTAGAGCTTCGATAGCACGAGCATTAGAATCCGTTCTTTGACGAAGCTGTTCAATCTGTTGGCTGATCTGCTCGATCGCAGTTAGTAAAAGGTTGAAACGGGTATCAAACTGGTCTGAGTTTGTCATTTGCTGCAATAGTGTTTAGTGTTTTCTCAACAGCTATCAGCAGTCAGCGGTCACCAGTCAGCGGTCAGCGGTCAGCGGTCAGCTTATTTTCTTCAAAAGCACCGATTGCGCTACGGGCATGCTGCGCGAATAGTAGCACCATCTGTAGCCCATAGGCTGATAGCTGTTCGCGTAGCGTGGCCAAAGGCCTTTAGCTGATAGCTGTTCGCGTAGCGTGGCCAAAGGCCTTTAACTGATAGCTGTTCGCGTAGCGTGGCCAAAGGCCTTTAGCTGATAGCTAAATGCTTACGCTAGTGGTTCGCGCATCCTAATTAGATTTAGTCAATAACTTCAGAATTTCTACAATCTCCCCCTGTCGGTTAGACAGTTGTTCCTGTCGCTCATCTAAGTTGGCCATCATGCCATACATTCGGGATTGATTTTGAGCTAAATCTGCCATCAAAGAGTATGCTTGAGCGCGATCTCGTTTGAACTCATGGACAGTATTGGTTAGAGCTTCAATGGCACGAGCATTAGAATCGATCCTGTGACC